>NZ_JAMHGA010000029.1 GCF_023660105.1 Desulfovibrio aminophilus
TCGCCCGCGCGGGCGGCCTCGATGGCCGCGTTCAGGGCCAGGAGGTTGGTCTGGTCCGCGATGTCCGCGATGACGTTCATGATCTGGCCGATGCCCTCGGCCTGCTTGCCGAGCTCGGTCATGTCGGCCTTGAGCACCTCGGACTGCTCGTTGATGCGGCTGATGGCCGCGACCACCTCGCGCACGAGCTTTTCACCGTCCTGGGCCTGATTCTTGGCCTGATCGGCCAGCTCGGCGGCGGTGGAGGCGTTCTTGGCCACCTCCATGACCGTGGCGTTCATCTCCTCGATGGCCGCGGCCGCCTCGCCGGTGCGCTCGCGCTGCACCTCGGAGCCCCGGCTGGACTGCTCGATCTGGGCCGAGAGCTCCTCGGAGGCCGAGGCCACCTGGTCGGAGACCTGGTTGGCGGCCGCGGCGGCCTTGGCGATGCGCTCGTTCTGCTCGGCGATCCGCTTCTGCTGGGCGCGGATTTCGGTCAGCTCGAACCAGACGCTCAGGGTGCCGATGACCGCGCCATCCATGTCGTGGATGGGCGTGGTGCTGATGTCGAACATCTTGGTGGCGCCCTTGGCCGAGGTGTAGGGCACCTCGTGGCGGATGGAACGGTTCTCGCGCATGGTGCGCAGGCTGGAGGTGACGCGGTCGGGCTGGCCGTAGACGAAGTCGCCGGAGGTCTTGCCCAGCTGCGCCTCGGGCGCGCCGTCCTTGTCCAGGGCGTCCATCATCTGGGCGTTGGTGAAGGTCACGCGGTTGTCGGTGTCGTAGATGACGCAGGGCGTGGTGAAGCCCCGCAACACGCCCTGGGAGAAGCCGAGCTTGTTCTTGAGCTCGGCCACCATGACCCGGATGTTCTCGGCCAGCCCCTTGAGTTCGTACCGGAATCCCTGCCGCAGCTCGACCTTGAGGTCCCCGGCGGCCACGGCCTTGGTGAAGGCCTCGATCTCCTGGATGGGCCGGGCCACGAGGCGGCGCACGATGAAGGCGATGACCGCCACCAGGACGAGGACCGCGAGGCCGCCCACGCCGAGCAGGATGTTCCGCTGGGTGTTGGCCGTGGTGATGAGTTCGTCCGTGTAGGCGCTCATGCCGATGAGCCAGCCGGTTTCCGGGTCCGTGGTGAAGGCCATGATCTTGCCCTCGCCCTTCCAGAGGTATTCGATCTGCCCGACCTCCTGGGCCAGGGCCTTCTTCACGAAGTCCTCCTTGCCCACGCTCTGGAAGATCGCGCCCTTGTTCTGGGCGTTGGCGATGAAGCGGCCCTGGGAGTCGAGCATGAAGCCGTAGCCGCGCATGCCGAAACGGGGCGGGTCGATGAAGGAGGCGGTGTAGGTGTCCCAGCGCGGGAACACGCCCACGCCGCCGACCACCTTGCCGCTTTCGTCCTTGACCGCCGCGGCCACGTTGGAGATGAGCACGTCGCTGTCGCTGCGCGCGGCCAGGATCTCGTTGCCCAGATAGATGTCCCGGCCGGAAAGCACGGCCTTGACGTAGGCCCGGTCCGCGCGGCTCTGCCCGGCCAGGCTCTCGCCCCTGGCGTTGTAGCCGGAGAGCACCTCGCCCTTGGCGTCGAAGACGAGCACGGCCCAGATGTTCTTGTTGGCCGAGACGTAGAGCTGGAGGTAGGCGTCCAGCCGCGAGCCGTCGCCGCCGAAGGCCTCGGTCACGGCGCGCTGGCGGGCCAGGATGCGGACCAGGCCGAGGGCGTTCTCGTTGTATGCCGCCAGGGCCTTCTGGGCGGTCTGGGCGGTCTGGAGCATGGCCTGGCGCTCCAGGTCCAGGGCGAGTTGGTTGGACGACCGCCAAACGTAGACCACGATGGCGGACACGGCCACGATCACGGCCAGGGCCGCGGGGCCGATGAGGACCAGGCTGATGCCTTTGCGGAACATGGGCGTTCTCCCTGTCGACGGCCGCCGTGCCCCGTCTGTCGGGGCAGCCGCGGTCATTGACCGCGAGGGACGGGCCGGTTAGGCTGACAATCGGATGGAAACCACATTCGCATCCTGTTGGGCGAACGCTAGGGTGTATTTGTTGTCAAGTCAATTACAAACGGATGTGTATCGCCGCTTTTCGAGGCAGCGCGGCATCGCCGGGGCAGCGGGGGATGGCCGCGACGGGGAGGGGGAAACGGAATGAACGGGGGACTCGGAGAAAGAATCCGCGCGATCCGCGGCGAAACCAGCCAGGAGGACTTCGCCGCCGAACTGGGGATCAGCAAGACCGCGCTCGGCTTCTACGAGCGCAACGAACGGGTTCCACGGGCAACGTTTGTTGCCGAACTCTGCCGTCCGCGAGGCATCTCGCTGGACTGGCTGCTCTACGGCGAGGGCGCCATGCGCCAGGAGCGCCGCCGCTCCGGGGCCGAGGACATGGCCGACCTGCGCGCGGAAAACCGCGAGCTGCGGGAGGAGAACCGTGAACTGCGCATGGAGAACCGCGAACTGCGGGCCGAGAACCGCACCCTGCACGCCGTGATCCGCGCCACGGCCCGCGAAACCCAAGACTAGCCGGCTTCGCCGGTCCATGGAAAGGCCCCCTTCGGGGGGCTCCAACAACGCGAAAAGGCGGAGAGGCATCATGCCCCCCCCGCCTTTCGTCTTTTCGTGAATATTTCAACGGGTACTAGAGGCCGCAGTAAACTTTCATGCATTTCTCCTAAGCAACAATATTATTCAAAACATAATTATGACTTACGCTATGAATTAATAAGTTTACTATAAAATGCTTCGTTCCGCTTCTTTGCAATCTCTAAAATATTCTCAAATGAGTTAACAAATATAGTGATATTGTCTTTAATAAAAACATACCCGTTCATATACTGCTTCAAATCATTAAAAACAATTTTGTTCCACCTGTCTGTCCCTTTCACTTCACTCAAATCGAACACAACATATCCGTAAAAAATAGTGTTATCAGATAGGTGTACTTTTCTTTTGGATTCGACATAGTCACCGTTATCATAAATTAAATGAGAACACTTACCGTTTCTTAATTCATAAATATAATCACGGATTTGCTGTACAGGATTATTTGACAATGTAAATGGCCTTTTTAACTCAACTATATGAACCTCAGAATAACCAGATGAAGATATAGCATCAGCATTGTCAGCATATGCTAAATTATAAAATACAATGTCCGGGCGAAATTCTGATGGCACATCGTGCAACACTTTGTGCTCTGCAATAGGTAAATCACTAGCAATCCAATCGACAAGCGACAGACGGTCATCAATCAGCCAAAGATTATGGTGAGTACCGAAATCTGCCGGCCTTCCTTGTTTTCTCATTGGGAAAATTAAATTATGAATGAAACTCTCTTTTTTTACCTTATCATTTTTATATGTTGTAATAGCTTTTTCAAAGAGCTTAATCACGTGCTGTCTAAACAATATATACGACACAACGTGTGATTGATTCAATAACGAAAATTTCTCAACTTCTTCATGGAATTCTGTTTCAAATTTACTAAAATCAGCAATCTTATCATCCCCAAGACGTTCTAGTAGAGCAGTCATCTCGCAGCGTGAATTGTCTAGCTGTTCATATAACATCTGTCTAAATTTATTTGTTATATCACTCTCAGTTGCTGACACTAACTTTGAAATATCATCGTCAGAATAATTTACGTATCTTAGTTCAGGATTGCGAGAAAGTACGCTATGTACGCTTTTTATAGTTTCAGTTTGCGCCTTAGCCAATGAATCACGCAAAAAGTTTGAAACCCTAATCTTTATTTCGTCGTCCACATCTTCTAAAACTATATCATGCAACATATCAGCATGGTTAACATCTTTGCGTCTTAATGGAATTAAAAATGCATTTCTTTCTGCTGATACATTGGTATCAAGATATTCAGATAAAACCAATCCCATATACATAAAAGGCGTATTCGTTGAATCAAATAAATATTTTTTGGGCAAATTCACTGTTGCTTCAGATTTAAAACTAGAAACGACTCTATTTGATGCGCAGTAGTGCACACTATGTTTATCACTTTTATAATTCTTTATATGGATTAACGAAAAATCAATTCCTTTAATTCGAAATTTTTCGTGCTGATCAATATAATTTGTTGTATCTTTTACAGATACAAGACCCTCACCAACACCAGTAAATGATGTAGTTAATACTCTTGGCCATCCATTAAGAATAAAGTAAGGCAAAAATTCATCAGCAATATTCTTTGCTAATGTTGTTGAAAGTCGCTTATAATAACGCTTGTATTGCGGCTTAATTCCGGTGACTTCTACTATCGTTTTATTTTCTTTTTTTGATGTCAGTTTTGACGAATTATAATCGATACCATCAATTTTAAATATTATGTTTCTTTGAAATGTTTCCCCGTTTAAATTATATACGCTGTCAATTTTAACAAAATTAAATGCTTTAAGCCAGAAAAGGCGTCCGATACCCTTCCCTCCATACTTTCTTTTATGCCGAGTATCTAGTCTTTTAAAGGCGCTAAAATTATCATCATTAAATCCTTCTCCATTATCTTGAACTCTAAATCCAACAATTGGACGCTCTTTTTGCTTATCAGTAACCATCGTTAACTGGTCATCACCTTCACGGATTAAGGTTATTTCTATAATTCTTTCATTAGGATCAATATATTGCGTTGCATGTAATGAGTTAGAAATCGCTTCAAGAATTGGCAAATCCCAACTAGTGCTCGGTGTCCAATTTAAATTATCAATCCGCCCCTCAAAATCTTGAGCAATATTGATGTGCTGCATACCCCCCCCACTCCTAACCGACTATGTCTTTCGGCTGAATGCTTCAATAAATAAAATTCCGTTAGTAGTCGAAAGAAAAAGGGGCCTAAGCCCCTTTTTCTCGTATTAAAGACACGTACAGCCCGCCTAGAAGCCGCCCCGGTCCTTCATGATCTTGGCCAGGTCGGAGACGCGGCAGGAGTAGCCCCACTCGTTGTCGTACCAGACCACGAGCTTGGCCAGGGTCTTGTCCTGGACCCGGGTGTGCTCCTCCTCCACGATGCCGGAGCGGGCGTCGCCCTTGAAGTCCATGGAGACCAGGGGCCGGGTGTTGTAGCCCAGGATGCCCTTGAGCGGGCCCTCGCTGGCGGTCTTGAGCGCCGCGCGCAGGGAGTCGGTGTCGGCCTCGCGCTCGAGCACGCAGGCCAGATCCACCAGCGAGACCGTGGGCGTGGGCACGCGCAGGGAGTAGCCGTCGAACTTGCCCTTGAGCTCCGGGATGACCAGGGCCACGGCCTTGGCCGCGCCGGTGGTGGTCGGGATGATGTTCAGGGCCGCCGCGCGGGCCCGGCGCAGGTCCTTGTGCGGCAGGTCCAGGATGCGCTGGTCGTTGGTGTAGGAGTGGATGGTGCACATCAGGCCCGAGCGGATGCCGAAGGCCTCGTGGATCACCTTGGCCGCCGGGGCCAGGCAGTTGGTGGTGCAGGAGGCGTTGGACACGATGTGGTGCTTGTCCGGGTCATAGGCCTTCTCGTTCACGCCGATGACCACGGTCACGTCCTCCTCCTTGGCCGGGGCGGAGATGATGACCTTCTTGGCTCCGGCCTCCAGGTGGGCCTTGGCCTTGGGTCCGGTGGTGAAGATGCCCGTGGACTCGACCACCACGTCCACGCCCAGGTCGCCCCAGCGGCAGTCGTGGGGGTCGCGCTGGGCCAGGCTTTTCAGGGTCCAGTCGCCGTAGGTGATGTCGCCCTCGACCACGGCGATGGGCGCCCCGGTGTGGCCGTAGTTCGTGTCGAACTCCAGGAGGTGGGCGTTGGTGGCCACGTCGAAGAGGTCGTTGACGGCCACCACCTCCAGATCGTCGTGCCAGCGCTCGTACATGGCCTTGACCACCTGGCGGCCGATGCGGCCGAAACCGTTGATGCCGACGCGCAGCTTGCTCATGGTTCAACTCCTAGCAGGTCGTTGCGGACGTCCCTTTGCACGGGCCGGTCAAAAAACGCGGGGGCGGGGCGCGACGAAAATCCGAGGCCGACGCGTATCTCGACATACGCGGGGATTCGAATTTTTCGGAGCAACGCGGCCATCGCGGATTTTTCAGCGGCCCGCTAGTCGAACGTCCGGTAGTCGAAGGAAAGAACGCTCTCATACTCGCGCTTGAGGGCCTGGTGCAGGCGGGCGTTCTCGATGGCCAGGGCGGAGAGCGCCGCGATGGAGGTCAGGAACTCCTCCTCCTCGGCGTTGAAGGTCCGCTTCTCGTCCGTGTACACGCGCATGACGCCCACGGGCTTGTCCTCCACCCGCAGCGGCACCACGAGCACCGAGACGATGCCCTCGTCCTTGGCCGCCTTGCCGTACTGGAAGCGCGGGTCCGTGGAGGCGTCGGGCACCTGGACCACGCGGCCGGAGAGCACCTCGCGGTCCACGGCGGACTGGTCCAGGTCCACCGGCCCCTTGCGCAGGTACTTGTTGGACAGGCCGAAACCGGCTCCGGGCATAAGCTGGCGGCCGGAACGGTCCAGGAGCCGCAGGGAGCAGGCCTTGGCGTCCATGGCCTTGGCCGCGCACTCGACGATGGTCTTGAGCACCAGCTTGGGGTCCAGGCTGGAGTTGACGGCCATGGCCGCCGCATACAGGGAACGGTAATAGGACTCGTAGCGATCCACCGGGAACCTCCTTGGGGCTGGGGGCGGACGCCCGGATGCGTGGACACGATAGGGGAAATGTTATGCGCAAAGCCCGGGGCGGGTCAAGGCGCGGGACGTGCCGGAAACGTGACGCCCGCGCTCAGTCCAGGCAGCAGTCCTCGCTGATGCGCCGCAGGTTCGCGGCGTCCAGCAGCTCCGGCCGCACGAGGCGCAGGCCGCAGTGTCCGCCGCCCACCCAGGCCACCTCGGCCTCCAGGCCGTCGAGCACCCAGGCCACGCACTCCGAACAGTCCGTGATGCGCAGCCGCTCGCCGGGGGCGGGCACGTAGCCGTCCGGCGGCAGCTCCAGGCGCAGGCCGCCGAGGCAGATGTCGCGCACGATGGTCACGAAGGTCCGCCCGTCCACGGGGGTCACGTCGCAGAACAGGGGGGCGTCCAGGGTGACGCGGGGGTGCTTGCGGCGTTCGGTCATAGGCCCTCCACGATGAGCGGGCCGCGGTGCAGCGCGGCCTTGCCGACGTCCAGGAAGCGGAGGAAGCGCCGCGCCGGGTCCAGGTCCGGGTTCAGCCGCAGGGCGTCCTCCAGGCAGCGGCGGCAGCCCGCCTCGTCCTTCTTGTCATAATACGCCCGGGCGAGGTTGAAATGCAAATGGTCGTCGCGGGGCGACATTTCCAGGGCCTTGGAGAGAAAGACGACGGCCCGGGCGGCCTGGCCGTCCCGGCGCAGGCCCACGCCCTCGCCGTTCAGGTCGTGGGCCGCGCGCTCGCCGAACTCCACGACCCCGGCGGGCAGCCCGGCCAGGAGCAGCCGCGCCAGCTGGATGTCGTCGGCCTGCACGTCCATCTCCCGGGCGATGGACAGGGCCTTGAGCGCCTGGGCCTCGTCCGGGGAGAGATGCTCCAGGGCCCGGGGCCCGCCGAGGATCTCCAGCTTGTCGCGCAGGCCCGCCAGCACGGACAGGAGATGGTCGCGGAAGATGTGCGGCGCGGGCTCGAAGCCGCCCAGCAGCTCGGCGCGCGACAGGGGACGGCGCACCTCGCCGGGCAGCCCGCGCTCGTTGAGCGGCAGGGCCAGGCACTGGTCCTCCTCCAGCCGCAGCACGAGCCAGTGGATGCGCTGGGTGAACTCCCGGGTGGAGGCCGCGCCGCGCCCGGCCTTCCGCTCCCGTTCGTCGGTGAACACCCCGAGTATGGCGGGACAGCTGCTGTTCATGGCTCCTCCTCGCCTGGGGCGAGGCTTTGGCCCCATGATAGCAAAGCGCGGCGAAGTCCGCCTCCGCGCGCGGCGATTTATCACATCCGGCCCGCGAATCGCCGGACGGCGCGGCCCGGACCGCTCCCGGGCGAAAATCCCGGCCGACCGGGACGACATCCCGCTCAGTCGTCGTAATCCTCTGGAATCATGCCGAGATAGCGGTCGCGCTGGCTCTGGAGCCAGAGTTCCAGGTCCGAGGGCAGGGCCCGCCAGGCCCCCCGGCCCTCGCGTTTCCAGGCGGGCAGCCCCTGCTCGGCCACCAGGCGGCCGACCTCGCGCGGGCTCTCGCCGATGGCCAGGCCGATGGCCTTGGAGCCGCAGACGCAGAGCATCAGGCCCCCTGCCCGGCCCCGCGGCCCGGTCCCGCCACCAGCAGGTCGAACTCCCGGCCCCCGGCGGCCTCCAGCAGGGCGCGCATGGCCGAGGCGCTCTCCAGCACGGCGCGGCGGCCGTCCATGCGGCCGGGGCGGGTTCCGGGCAGGATGCAGCCCCGGGTGTCGGCGGCGGTGTTGCCGGGGTGGAAGAGGATGTGGCTTCGGCCCGGCACGCCGCGCACCTCGATGGCCCGGCCGAAGCGCGGGGAGTCCACGGGCGCGCAGCGGTAGCGGCCCTCGGGAATGCGCGAGACCTCGGGCGCGTTGTCCCGGTCGGGCAGCTCCAGGGTCAGGCAGAACAGGCGTCCGTCGATGCGCAGCACCCCCAGGGTGGCCTCCCCGGACTCCTCCAGGCGGATGATCTCGGCCAGCATGTCGGTCCTCCTCCGGGGCCTCGCCCCGCTTTCGGACCGGACTAGCCGGAAGCGCGGAAACCGTCCGGCCATATGGCGGCGGGACCGCATCCTGTTTTTTCCGTTTCCGGCCGAAAACCGCCCGGCGCTCGATCCTGTCCGGCGTGGGGCTTGCCCTGGCCCGGCCCGGCGGGCTAAAGGGAAGAAATCGCGGGAGGCCGCCCGAGGCCCCGCAACCACCGACAGTGAAGGAATCCCATGGCCCGGCTCGACAAGCTCACCGTGCGCGGCTTCAAGTCCATAAAAAGCCTGGAGGGCTTCGAACTGCGCAACCTGAACGTGCTCATCGGAGCCAACGGCGCGGGCAAGAGCAACTTCATCGGGCTGTTTAAAATGCTGGCGGCTCTGGATCGCAACAAGCTGAAACTCTTCACCGCTCAGAACGGGGGCCCAGATGCACTCCTGTACTATGGGCGCAAAACGACTGAACGATTCTCAATGGAAATGTTTTTCTCCAAAGAAAACTATGGATTTTCTCTTGTCCCTACCTCTTCAAATCTTTTTGTTTTTGAAGAAGAGCACTATGTTTCACCGACCCTCCTAGTGCCGTTTCATAGCCAGGGCGACCAAGAGTCCATGTTAAATGATTCTGCTGGATTGGGATCAAAGTTTACTTGGCAAACCTACCACTTCAATGACACCAGCGAATCCGCTAAAGTCAAACAGCTACACGGCTTGCATGACAACTTGCTATTCAAGCCCGACGCCGCCAACCTCGCTGCCTATCTGCGTGGGCTTCGCGAGGAATACGAGCCATCTTATACGCGCATCGTGGAAACGATCCGACTGGCGGCCCCGTTCTTCGGCGATTTCGTATTCCGCGCCAAACCAAGTGACACCATCGAGCTGGAGTGGACTGAACGCGGCGACCCGGACACCCCCCTGAAGGCCTTCGCCCTGTCCGACGGCACCCTGCGCTTCATCTGTCTGGCCACGCTCCTTCTGCAGCCGCCGGAACTCCTGCCCGACCTCGTGCTCATCGACGAACCCGAGCTGGGCCTGCATCCCTACGCCATCAACCTTCTGAGCGACATGCTCAAGCAGGCCGCGGAACAGAAGCAGATCATCGTCTCCACCCAGTCCGTGGAACTGCTGAACACCCTGGAGCCCGAGGACGTGGTGGTGGTGGACCGCGAGGACGACGCCAGCACCTTCCGGCGGCTGGACGCGGCAAGCCTCAAGGATTGGCTGGAAGACTACGCCCTGGGTGACCTCTGGAAGCAGAACGTGTTCGGCGGCAGGCCCGGCCGATGAGCCCGGTGCGCGTGTACGCCCTGGTCGAGGGCCAGACCGAGGAGGCGTTTCTCAACCTCGTGATTTCTCCCGCATTGGCTGAGGGACTTTCCCTGTGGCCGGTGAACCTCAGAGGCAACGTCTCGTTCGCGCGACTCAAGCTCCATGCCCGCAACCTCCTTCGCCAGGACAAGAACGCCGTCCTGACCACCTTCATCGACCTCTACGCCCTGCGCAACGATTTCCCGGACTACGCGGCGGCCATGCGAAAAACCGTCCTGGCCGACAGGCTGGCGACCCTGGAATCCGCCATGCACCGCGAACTGGTCGCCATTGGGGGAGAAGACTGCCGCCCGGAGCGCGTGATCCCGCACATCCAACCCCACGAGTTCGAGGGACTGCTCTTCTCCGACGTGGCCGCCCTGGCCAAAACCGAGGAAAACTGGGGAAAGAGTCTGGCCGCCCTGCAGCATGCCCGCGAAGGATTCGCGACCCCGGAAGAGATCAACGGCGGTCCCACGACCCACCCCTCGGCCCGGCTGAACGAGCTCGCCCCCCAATACCGCAAGACCATCCACGGCCCCCGGGCCGCCGGACGCGTCGGACTGGACGCCATGACGCGGGAATGCCCCCACTTCCGCGCCTGGTACGAAAGAATCCTGGCCCTCGTCCCTCTCTGATTTCAGCCTTTCCGCCACCGCGCGGGGGGTTTTGATTTTTTTCGCCCGCGCGTTGCCCTTGTGTCAAACCAAGCGTAGTTTCCAACGCAAGGCGTTGTTCCTGTCCAACCTCCGGCAAGGAGATTCCATGCGGGCGCCCCGCCTCAGCTCCATCCGGGCGGCCTTGTTCACCGTGGTGCTCGGAGCCATGCTCCCGGCCCTGGCCCTGCTTCTTTGGACCGGCGCGGAACACGCCCGCCACCTCAAGGAGGAGAGCGTCCAGGACGCCCGCCGCACCGTGGAGTCCCTGGCCCAGATCCAGGAACGCATCACCGAGAACACCCGCCAAATGCTCGCCACCCTGGCCGTGGTGCCCGAGGTGCGCCGGGGCGCGGCCCAGGGCGCCGCCCTGCTGCGCACCCTCCTGGACCAGAATCCCCAGTACACGAACGTCCTCCTGGTGGACGCCCGGGGCGACCTCCAGGCCACCGCCGTGGACGCCCCCATGGTGAACATCGCGGACCGCAAGCACTTCCAGGACGCCCTGGCCGGTCGGGGCTTCGCCGCCGGGGAGTACATCGTCAGCCGGACCACCAGCGAGCCCGCCTTTCCCTTCACCCAGGCCCTGCTCGACACCCACGGGAACGTCTCCGGCGTGCTCGTGGCCGCCTTCCGGCTCTCGTCCTACGGCCCCCTGCTGGACAAGCTCCGCCTGCCCCCGGACTCCATGCTCGGCATCGTGGACCACGCCGGGCGGCGGCTCTACCGCTATCCCGCCAAGGCCGACAGCCCCCTGGGCGCGGTGATCAAGGCCGAAAACCTGGCCGCCATCACCTCCGGGCCCGACGCCGACATCCTCTCCCTGCGCGGCACGGACGGCCTGCCCCGGCTCTACGCCTACAAGAAGCTGCGCCTCGCGCCCGGCGCGCCGCCCTACATGACCCTGGTGCTCGGCCTGCCCGAAAGCCCCCTGGCCGGACTGGCCCGCTCGGCCCTCACCCGCAACGTGATCCTGCTCGCGCTCGTCACGGTCCTGACCCTGTTCTCGGCCTGGTTCCTGGCCGAAACCGTCCTGGGCCGCAGGCTCCAGGCCATCACCGCCACGGCCGCGCGCATCAGCGAGGGCGACCTCGCCGCCCGCACCGGCCTGCCCCCCGAATCCTCGGACATCGGACAGGTGGCCCAGGCCCTGGACCGCATGGCCGAGGCCCTGCAGCAACGCGAACGGGAACAGGCCGAAAGCGCCGAAACCACGGCCCGCTCCCTGCGCGAAAAGGAAACCCTGCTCAAGGAAATCCATCACCGGGTCAAGAACAACCTCCAGCTCATCCTCTCCCTGGTGCGGCTCCAGGCCCTGCACGACGAGGGCACGCCCGGCCCGGACTTCCCCATCCGCATGGAGAACCGCATCCGGGCCATGGCCCTGGTCCACGAGATGCTCTACGAGTCCGACGACCTGGGCGGCGTGGACCTGGCCGTCTACGTGCCCCGCCTGACCCAGGCCGTGGTCAAGGCCGCGGCCCCGCCCGGCGGCGTCCAGCTCTCGATCGACACCGTCCCGGCCCGCCTGCCCCTGGACCAGGCCGTTCCCTTCGCCCTGCTGCTCAACGAACTGCTGACCAACGCCTGCAAGTACGGCCTGCCCCCCGACCGGCCCGGACGCCTGGACGTGTCCCTGGCCCGCGACAACGACGGGCTCGCCCTGCGCGTGGCCGACAACGGCCCGGGCCTGCCCCAGGACTTCGACCCCCTCCAGGGCCCCAGCCTCGGCATGCGCCTCGTCACCGGACTGGCCGACCAGCTCGGCGGCGCGCTCTCCTGGACCTCGGACAACGGCGCCGCCTTCACCCTCCACCTCCCTGGCTTCGGCGGCTTCGCCGCTTCATAAAAAGGCAAAAAATTCCCGATAGTTCGTCTTTCCATAATCCCCCGAAGGCGGCCGGCTTCGCCGGTCCACGGAGAGACAAAGAGACTCCCGGCATTTCGCCTTTCTATAATCCCCCGAAGGGGGCCGGCTTCGCCGGTTCATAGAAAACCAAAGAGGGACAGCGCCTTTCCGCCTTTCTGAAAACCCCCGAAGGGGGGGACATGAGCGAAAAGACGACGCGGACGGCGAAGGCTTCCCCGGGCGGGACCGAAATCCTGGCGGCTGTGGTGCGCGGGGCCGGGCGGCCGTTCTCCTTCGAGCGGCTGACGCTGGAGGCCCCCCGGCCGGACGAGGTGCTCGTGCGGCTGGCGGCCTGCGGGGTCTGCCACACGGACATCGGCTTCTGGGAGGCGGGCGACGACGGCCCGGTGGTCCTGGGCCACGAGGGCGCGGGCGTGGTCGAGGCCGTGGGCGCGGAGGTCCGGGGCCTGACCCCGGGCGACCACGTGGTCCTGACCATCATGTCCTGCGGCCGCTGCCCGGCCTGTCTGGACGAACGCCCGACGGCCTGCGAGCACTTCTGGGAGGCCAATTTCGGCTTCAGCCGCCTGGACGGCAGCAACGCCCTGTCCGGCGGGGTGCGCGGGCATTTCTTCGGCCAGTCGTCCTTCGCCACCCACGCCCTGGCCTCGGTCCGCAACGCCGTGCCCGTGCCCCGAGACCTGCCCCTGGAACCGCTGGCCCCGCTGGGCTGCGGATTCCAGACCGGCGCGGGCACGGTGCTCAACTCCCTGGCCGTCAAACCGGGCGAGAGCCTGCTCGTGCTCGGAACCGGCAGCGTGGGGTTGGCGGCGGTCATGGCCGGACGGCTGGCCGGGGCGGACCCGATCCTGGCCGTGGACCGCGTGCCCTCGCGGCTGGCCCTGGCCCTGGAGCTGGGCGCGACCCACGCCCTGGAGAGCGGCCCGGGCCTCGGGAAGCGAATCCGGGCCATCGCCGGGAAACTGGACCACGCCGTGGACAGCACCGGGGTCGCGGCGCTCATGCGCCTGGCCGGGGACCTGCTCAGGCCGGGCGGGAGCGCGGCGCTGCTCAGCGGGGCCGAGGGACCGGGCGAACTGCCCGACGGCCGCCGCGTCTTCGGGGTCATCCAGGGCGACGCCGTGCCCTGGCGCTTCATCCCCCAGCTCGTCGACCACTTCCGGGCCGGACGCTTCCCCCTGGACCGGCTCGTCAGCACCCTGCCCTTCCGCGACCTGGACCGGGCCGTGGCCGAATCCCTGAACGGGACCATCATCAAGCCCGTTCTGGAAATTTCTCCCGCCTTCGGCGCCCCCTTCGGGGGTTCATAAAAAGGCAAAAAATTCCCGATAGTTCGTCTTTCCATAATCCCCCGAAGGGGGCCGGCTTCGCCGGTCTACGGAGAGGCAAAGAGACTCCCGGCATCTCGTCTTTCCATAATCCGCCGAAGGCGGCCGGCTTCGCCGGTTTATAGAAAACCGAAGAGGGACAGCGCCTTATCGCCTTTCTATAATCCCCCGAAGGGGGGGCGGAGGTGGAGAGCGAAGGCCTGGGCGGCGGCGGGATTGGGGGCGCGCGTGCAGAGGGCCAGGGCGTAGACGCAGGCCGCGCCCCGGCGTTCGATGGTTTCCCCGGGCCGGGCCCCGGCGGTGCGGACCGCGGCCCGGGCGTAGACCTCGTTCAGCCGGGGGTCGCCCAGGTTCACGCGCGGGTCCAGGGCCACGAAGCGGAGCCCGCGCTGGACGGCCACGGAACGGTACTCCCAGGCGTAGTCCAGGCTGCCGTCCTGGAGCCGGACAACGAGGTCCGAGGCCCGGGGCAGGACGTTCTCCGGCCGCCGGGAGGCCAGAAGCCGCGCGGCCAGCCCGGGTTCGTCGTGGAAGATTTCGGCGAGCTGAAGGACCATCAGGGCGCGGTAGCCGCAGGGGTCCTGGTCCGGGTCGGAATGGCCCCAGGCCACGCCGGGTTCCGACAGGACGCGGAACCAGTTGTCCGGGCCGATGCGGTCCGCGTGGCGGCTCGCGTCCGTGTGGCAGAGCGCCATCTCGTTCCCCGCGAAGGGCACGGCGCGTTCCGCGTGCTCCGGGACCAGAACCTGCTCGATGACCTCGGCGTCGGCCGAAAGGAACAGGTCCGCGACCACGCGGCCCGAGGCGATGTCCCGGGCCAGGGCCGCGCTGCCCCCGGCCACCCGGCGGACGCGCAGACCCGGATGCAGGGCCTCGAACTCCGCGCACAAACGCTCCAGCGGCGCGCTCAGACTGCCCGCGTGAAGCACCAGCAATTCCCCACTCAGCATCTCTTCCTCCCCGGCTTCGCCGCCCCCTTCGGGGGTTCATAGACCGGCTTCGCCGGTTTATAGAAAACCAAAGAGGCCGGTTTCGCCGGTCTACGGAGAGGCAAAGAGACTCCCGGCATTTCGTCTTTCCATAATCCGCCGAAGGCGGCCGGCTTCGCCGATTCATAGAAAACCAAAGAGGGACAGCGCCTTTCCGCCTTTCTAAAAACCCCCGAAGGGGGCGGCGAAGCCGGAGATGCGGCGCACGGCTTCGGCCACGCCGTCCTCGCGGGCCATGGCCGCGCCCAGTTCCGAGGCCCGGCGGGCCATGGACGGGTCGTCCAGGACGCGCTTCAGGGCCCGGGCAAGTTGTTCCGAGGTGAGCTTGAGCCGTTTCAGGCCCGGCCCGGCCGCGCCGAGGCGGGCCAGCTCCGCCCCCCAGAAGAACTGGTCGGCCATGTGGGCCACCACCACGGAGGGCCGCCCGGCCAGGAGGCTCGCCTGGGTGGTGCCCGAGCCGCCGTGATGCGCCACGGCCGCGCAGCGAGGGAAGACCCGGGAGTGGGGCGCGAAGGCCACGCGGAACACGGAGCCGTCCGGGCCCAGGGACGAGGCGCTGAGCCCGGGCAGTTGAAGCACGGCGCGACAGCCCGCCAGACGCGCGGCCTCCAGCCAGATGGTCTCGGTCTCCCGGAGCGAATCCCGGTCGCGCGGCAGCATGGAGCCGAAGGTGAAATAGACCGGGGGATCGCCGGCGGCCAGGAACTCCTCCAGCCCCTCGGGCATGGGCTCGGGCTCGCCCTCGGCGGGCAGGTTGAGGAAACCGCAGACGTGGCGTTCCGGGCCCCAGTCGCTGGGCGCGGAGCGGATGGCCGGGCTCACGGCCACCAGGGTGAGCAGGCGGGAAATCCAGGTCTGGCTGAGCACGTCGCACTGCGGGGGCAGGCCGACCTCCGCGCGCAGGGCGTTCACCCGGGACAGGAAGAGCCGGTTCACGGCTCCGGCCAGCAGCCGCCAGCCCAGGGGCCGCAGCCAGCGGCACGGGTCCGGCAGGCCAGGGGCCGCAAGCTCGGACGAGCGCAGAAAGTTGTGGGCGAGGTGAACCTTGACCAGGGGCGTTCCGGCCAGCTCGGCGGCCGCGTGCAGGGGGTGGAGGCAGAAATGGCCGACCACGAGGTCGGCGGCGGCGCAGAGTTCCCGGGCGGCCTCGAACGCGGGCCGGGTCAGGGGCTCGAAGACCCGGGCCTGCACGAGCCTGGCCGCCTTGGCCGGTTCGCCCGCGCGGATGACCGCGTTCAGGATTTCGCCGCCCTCTTCCGGGGTGAGCGGCCGGGGCAGGGGCACGTGCACGACGCGGAAGCCGTGCCGCGCGGCCAGGGCCGAATGGTCCCGGCCGCCAACGTCCGAAAGGGCCAGGGTCACGTCCTGCCCGGCGCGGGACAACCCCGCGGCCAGGGCCACAAATGGGCGCAGGTCGCCCTCGCTGCCCCAGGTCTGCAATCCGATGCGCATGTGGATGATTCCTCTTCCTTCCCCGGCTTCGCCGGTTCATGGAAAACCAAAGAGAGACAGCGCCTTATCGCCTTTCTAAAAACCCCCGAAGGGGGCGAAGGGGGCGAAGGGGGTTATTTGCGGGTCATGTCGCTCCAGGCCCAGATGACGCGGCCCGCGATGGCCCGGTCCGGGTCGCCGCCGTAGTCGCGGCCCAGGCGGTAGGTCATGGGCGGGAAGTCGCGGGAGTTGTCGGAATAGAAGACCAGCTCCAGGTCGTCGTCCAGGCGCTTGACCGCCACGCGCTTGATCATGGCCCCGCCGGACTCGCCGGGCTCGGTCACGAGCATGATCCGCCCGGCGGGCTCGGGCGAGCGGTCCGAGCGGTCCACGAGCACGATGTCCCCGGGATGCAGGGCCGGGACCATGGACATCTCGCGCGGGCCCACCTGCACGGCCACGAGGTTCGAACGGTGGCGCACGGACTCGTGCGCCCGCCAGACGAGCACCCAGCCCTCCACCCGGTCCTCGGGGATGAGCCCCGGACCTGCGGCCACGGGCGTGGCGGCCAGGGGCACGGCCAGATAGTCCTCGGGCCGGGGTCCGGCCAGATTCGCGGCGGCCGACGCTTTGTCAGCCGACACAAAACAGACCTCCCGCGCGGTCTCGGCCCCCTGTTCGGGAAACACGAGCCGCACGCCCAGGCCGTCCAGCACCCGGCCCAGCGACTCCACGGTCAGGCCCCGCTCGCCCTTCAGGAACCGCCCGAGCTGCGAGGGGTCCAGGCTCAAAGCGTCGGCCATCTGCTTCTTGTTGGCGAACGGCCCGCCCTCGCCGATCCGCTCCGCCAACGCCTTGCGCAGGTCTTCGGAAAACCCCATGGTCGCCTCCCGCACTTTTTTCCAGTCTGTATCACAAATTTGCCGTTTGTCTAAAGCCGTCGGACAATTTTTCTTGACTTCATGATTGTCATTTGACTATTCCTCTCCCCCGGAGGTTCACCATGCATCGCGGCTATGTCCAGCTCTGGCGTCGGTCCCTGTCCTCGGAAGCCTGGCGCGATCCCAAGCTCTGGCGGCTCTGGACCTACTGCCTGCTCAAGGCGTCCCACCGCGAGCACCAGGTCGTGGTCGGCCGACAGGCCGTGGACCTCGAACCCGGCCAGTTCGTGCTCACCCGCCGCAACGCCGCCCAGGACACCGGCCTGACCCAGGCCGAGGTCCGCTCTCTCCTGGGCCTGGCCGAAAAGCTCGGCATGATCGCCCGCCGCTCCACCAACCAGTACACCGTCGTTTCCCTCGTGAATTGGCCGCGTTACCAGCAGACCCCGCCGGCCGCGCACCAGCCCCGCGCCGGCGCCGCGCCCGCGTCCCGCCCATCTACAAACCCAAGCGAAAATGACCAAGCACAGCCCCGGGACTTCGAGCGCTTCTGGGCCGCCTATCCCAAAAAGACCAACCGCAAGGCCGCACTCGCCGCCTGGCGCGCCGCCGACACCCCGCCCCTGGACCGGCTCCTGGCCGCACTCGCCGCCCAGTCCGCCTCGCCCCAGTGGGCCCGCGAGCAGGGACGCTTCATCCCCAACCCCGCGTCCTGGATCTCCCAGGCCCGCTGGACCGACCAGCCCGCGCCCCAAACACCCAACGCCAGCACCCTCCTGGCCTGGGCCCGCACCGAGGACCAGTCATGATCCGGGCGCAATGGGCACAACCGGGGGCTGCGCGCCCCCAGACCCCGCGCCAGGGCACGGCCCTGGACCATGTAGTGGGGGGGGGGGGGGGGGGGGGGGGGGGGGGGGGGGGGGGGGGGGCGGGGGGGGCGCGCGGCCCCCCGCCCTCCCCCCCCCCCCGCGCCCCCCCCCCCCCGCGCCGCCGCCC
>NZ_JAMHGA010000030.1 GCF_023660105.1 Desulfovibrio aminophilus
GTTTGCGTCCCATGCTGTTGACCCTTGCTTCGGTTTCGGTATCAGGCTCCAGTTTGAAAATGGGGCGCGCAAGATCCGGCCGGTAGTTCTCGTCGGTGATCTCCACGACTCTCCAGTTCCCGCGTGGAATGGGGCCGACGTTCTCTTCGCCCTCACGGCCCGGGTTGTTTCGTCCCGCATCCTTTTCCCCGGGTTTGCCCTTGCCGGAGTAGCCGTTGCCCAGAGGATTCCCATCCTGATCGGTCAGCGTCCCCTTGCTCTGGCTCCAGATCAGGTAGGGGCCTTTCGAGGGCGGGGGCGGAGGCGGCAAAAACACCTTGCCCCGGCTTTGGGTCTGCTCCCCGTCCGTGCCTTCAGGAAAGACATTCCCTTCATGCGGCCAGTCGGGCAGCTTCAGCGTGTTCTCCAGCCGCGCCTTTCCCCACCCGGCTTCGCCGGTTTCCTGAAAGGCGGAAAGCAGGGAGTCTCTTTGGCTTTCCGTAGACCGGCGAAGCCGGACGAAGGGGGTCAGCGAACGACGCGCTTATCCCAGTAGCTGGCGCGGCGGGGCAGGTCGATTTCGTCCCGCGCGCCCTTGGTGTTGGTGAACACGCCGTGGATTCCCTTTTTCGTGATCGTGCCTCTGAATATCCCCTCGGCGCCGCTTGATTCAGGAAGCGCGAATTCGACACCATCCTTCCCGCACCGCACGTCCACGAGCACCGGATTAAGCGGCGCGCCCATGGCCTGCTGGAAGATGCCGATCAAGGGCGCAGCGTCGCCTTTACGCTGCTCGCCGATGACGATCTTGATCTCCTCGCCCAGCAGGTCGCCCGCCTCCTGGTGGAAGTACATGTTCGAGAAGGTTCCGAGACAATCCGGCTCGTCGTCGGTCTTCTCTCCGGCGAAGACGCTGGAGCAAAACGCCATGACGAGCAACAACGTGAGAAGGAGAGACCTGATCCGGCGCGACATGTTTACCTCGGCAATTTTTCGTATGCTTCCTGAGCCCGCTTGATGAATTCGGAACGATCGTTTCCGGGATTTGGAACTTCCCGATAAAAATGGACGTTGTCTTTCTGGATCTTGAAATCCCCGCCCCAGGCGATACCGGCTTTTTTCGCGTTCTGTACAACGCGTTGGCAGTCCTGAGCGGAAAGCTTCTTCCAATTGATGTCCACCGCGCGTCCAGCTTCATGCAGGCTGTTGCCGGGATTCGCGACAGGATTTTCGTTCGGTTTGGCCTTAATATCTTTTTGCTTGTTCGTAGTGCGAAATCCCTGTTTGTACTCGACTGTTATCCCATCCTGACGGTTGAGTTCCTCGAACCTGCGCAGCCGTTCCGTGAACTCCACGTCCAACAGCGTCGGTTCAGCCAAGCCTCTGAGTTGAACCGGTTGGAGCCGTCCCAACGAGGGCATTTCACCCGGCCAACCAGGCACATCAAGCCCGCTCGGCCAATCCGGCAACTCCAGCGTGTTGTCCAGCCGCGCCTTCCCTCGGTATTCGCTTTCGTCCTTGTCCTGATCCCGGCATACGAGCCGTTCACCCAGCACATCCCGGCCGGCTTCGCCGGTTTCCAGAAAGGCGGAAAGCAGGCTCCCTCCCCGGGTCTTTTCCTCCTTGGGCTTCTCGCTCCAGGCCCCTTCTCCGGGTCCGGCGTAGCGGCCCAGCTCATCGTAGGGCTGCTGGTCGCCGTGGGAGTTGGGCTTGGTGTGCCCGCCGAGGCCTCCCGCCACCAGCGACATCCGCCGCTTGGGCGGAGCCCAGTCCGGTTCCTTGGCCACCACCCACCCGGCTTCGCCGGGCTATAGAAAGGCGAAGAGCCTCCCGGCCTTTCTATGAACCGGCGAAGCCGGTCAGTCCCAGGTGATGCGGTGGTCCAGGCGGATGGCGTCCGCCCGGCCGTTTGTGAAGGTGACCTTGATGAACCGGTCGATGTACTGGCCCATCTGAACGTATTTTTCCGGGAAACCGCGGGCCAGCACCTCTTCCTTGGAGAAGGACGCATTCCGGGCGGCCCCGTAGTAGAGGACGTTTTCCTCCTCATGCTGCGGCCAGCCCAGGATGGCCTTGACCTCTTCCTTGGTCAGGCCCAGGCGCAGGCCGCTTTTCGTGGCCGCCGCCGCGCTCAGGCCTGGCGTGGGTTGCAGCGCGTCGGGCTTGGGGAACCTCCCAGGGTCGCGGCGCAACTCCAGGTCGAAGACCCGTTCGCAAGGCCCCGGGCAGTTGTCCACCATCACGAGGAGCACGGTCGTGTCGCCCGGGATGCTGGAGACGTAGCCGTAGCGGTCGACGATCTCGCCGGACATGTGGACCTTGGGGGCCGCGCCCAGGACCGCGAAGAGCCGGGCCGCGTCGGCCTGGTCCGGGATCAGGCTCTGGTCCCCGGCCGGGCCCAGGTGATCGAGCGTCACCTGGGCCCAGGCCATGATCCGATCGAACGCGGCCTTGCCCTCTTCCGGGGAGAGGGGCTTGGGAGTGCGGCCGCCACCTTGAATCCAAAGGTATCCATCACCGTCTTGTGTGATATAGGCGGCATTTGCATTTATTGTTGCAGCGGAAAGGAAAAAAAGGCCCAAAAGTAAAAACCGGATCGAATGTAACGTCTTATTTTTGGACATGGATGACGGCTCCTTCACTTTTCGCCAACATATCCCGCGTTGGCTTATTGAGAACGATGCAGCCCTTGGAGGCGTCGTTGTCCGGGGCGTTTCCGTGAATCAGGAAGCTGTCGGGATCGCGACCCATGGCCTTGACCCGCGCGCGGGTCGCCGCGTCTGGTTTCAGGCGGATGACCGGCGGCGCCAGTCGCCCTACGTATTCATCGGAATCAACCACTTCGATCGTCCAGTTCCCGCGTGGTATGGGGCCGACACCCACCTCGCCCTCACGGCCCGGGTTGTTTCGGCCCGCGTCCTTTTCCCCGGGTTTGCCCTTGCCGGAGTAGCCGTTGCCCAGAGGATTCCCATCCTGATCGGTCAGCGTCCCCTTGCTCTGGCTCCAGATCAGGTAGGGGCCTTTCGAGGGCGGAGGCGGAGGCGGCAAAAACACCTTGCCCCGGCTTTGGGCCTGCTCCCCGTCCGTGCCTTCAGGAAAGACATTCCCTTCATGCGGCCAATCCGGCAGCTCCAGCGTGTTCTCCAGCCGCGCCTTTCCCCACCCGGCTTCGCCGGTTTCCTGAAAGGCGGAAAGCAGGCTTCCGTCCCGGGGTTTTTCCTCCTTGGGCTTCTCGCTCCAGGCCCCTTCTCCGGGTCCGGCGTAGCGGCCCAGCTCGTCATAGGGCTGCTGGTCGCCGTGGGAGTTGGGCTTGGTGTGCCCACCGAGGCCTCCAGCCACCAGGGACATCCGCCGCTTGGGCGGAGCCCAGTTCGGTTCCTTGGCCACCACCCACCAGTCCGGGCCGGACTGGGACTTTCTGCGTTCGTCGATCTGCTGGTACGACTCCAGCGGGTCGAACTCACCGCGTTCCGTCTGAATCCACAATTTCCGTCCTTCTCTGTCCCGCAGCATATGCCGCCTCCTATAGGTTTTCAACGAACCATAAGGGACATTTTCGGGCCGGGGAAAGAATGACAGCGAATATGCAGCTCATTGCAGCGGATTTGCATCTTGACGGGCCACGTCCTGTGGCCCGCCCTTCGGGCCGCCGGAGGAACCGGCGGTCCCCTTTTGCTGTCCTGCAAAAGGGTGACGGGCCACGTCCTGCCCCCTTCGGGGGTCTTCAGAAAGGCAAAAAGCGGGAATCTCTCTGCCTTTCCGTAAGCCCCCGAAGGGGGATGGCGGGGCGGGGGGGATTGGGATATGCTGCGCCCGGCGAAAAACAGCCGCACAAGGAGCGACCATGCCGCATCACGACGCAGCCGCCCTGGTCCTTGCCGCGGGCAAGGGCACGCGCATGCATTCGGACAAGCCCAAGGTCCTGCACACGCTTCTGAACGAACCCATGCTCGGCTATGTTTTCGCGGCCCTGGAGTCGTTGTTCGGCCCGGCCGTGCTCACGGTGGTGGGCTTCGGCGCGGACCAGGTGCGCCGGGCCTATCCCGGGCGCGAGGCGGCCTTCGTGACCCAGACCGAACAGCTCGGCACGGGCCACGCGCTCCAGACCGCGCTCGGCGCGCTGCGCAAGCTGGGCCGGACGCACTGCCTGGTGGTCAACGGCGACACCCCGCTGCTGGAGACGGCCACGGTGGAGCGCTTCCTGGCCGAGGCCAAGGGCGCGGACGTGGCCTTCGCCACCATCACGCCCGAACACCCCGGGGCCTTCGGCCGGGTCATCCGCGACGCGGACGACCGGGTCGCGGCCATCGTGGAGGCCAAGGACCTCGACCCCGCGAAGCACGGCGATCCCCGGGAGGTCAACGCGGGCGTGTATTTCCTGCGTCTGGACGCGGCGGCTCCGCTGCTGGACAAGCTGACCAACGCCAACAAGAGCGGCGAGTACTACATCACGGACCTCGTCGGACTGGCCCGCGAGGCCGGGCTTTCGGTGAAGGGCGTGCGCTGCGGCGAGGACGTGAACCTCATGGGCATCAACTCGCCCCTGGAGCTGACCGAGGCCGAGGAGCATCTCCGGCGGCGCATCCTGCGCGCCTGGCAGGCGCGGGGCGTGCTGGCCCACCGGCCGGAGCTGGTGAGCGTGGGCCCGAGGGTGAGGCTTGAGCCCGGCTGCGAGTTGCGCGGCCCCTGCGAACTGTACGGGACCACCAGCGTGGCCCGGGGCGCAAGCGTGGGCTCGCACTGCGTGCTGACGGATTCGAGCGTGGCCGAGAACGCGCAGGTGCGCGAGTTCTGCCACCTGGAGCAGGCCCAGGTGGGGCCGGAGTGCCAGGTGGGGCCGTATGCCCGGCTGCGGCCGGGCGCGGTGCTGGAGCAGGCCGCGCGGGTGGGCAACTTCGTGGAGATGAAGAAGGCCACCCTGCGCAAGGGGGCCAAGGCCAACCACCTGACCTACCTGGGCGACGCCGATGTGGGCGAGAAGGCCAACGTGGGCGCGGGGACCATCACCTGCAACTATGACGGGAAAAACAAGTTCCGCACCGAGATCGGGGCCGGGGCCTTCATCGGCTCGAACACGGCCCTGGTGGCGCCCGTGACCGTGGGCGAGAACGCCTTGGTGGGCGCGGGCTCGGTGATCACCAAGGACGTGCCCGCCGGACAGATGGGCATCGCCCGGGGACGGCAGACGAACCTGCCGAGACGCAACAAGGCGTCTTGATTTTGACGCCCGAAGAGATTAGGGAATGCATATGGAACCGATCGCCCAGCTGGAGAGCCGTTTTGAGGCCATGCTCGAGAGGATCAAGACCCTGGAGCAGGAGAACGCGGGTCTCCGGCAGGCATTGGAGAATGAATCGGCGGGCAGGCGGGACGTGCAGGAGCGCGTCGAGAACCTGCTGAGGAAGATCGAGGCGGAACTGGGATAGCGGATCGCGAACATGCCGCGCTACACGCTGACCCTGCTCGGCCTCGAGATCACCTTCAAGACCGATGCGGACAATGGCCGCATCGAGGCCGCCCGGACGCTCATCGAGGACCGCTTCGCGGAACTGGTGCGCAACGGCGGCAATATCAGCAAGGAAAAGTTGCTGACGTTCCTGGCCCTCGGTTTGGCGGACGATTACCTTGAGTCCGAGTCCAAGCTGAGGCGGCTGGAAGCCCGGATCAGCGGGATGCTGGAGAAAACGCCGGGGCGCTGACGCCCCGGAAGCGGAGCGATAACCCTGGGGAGCGCGTGATCGTCCGGCGGTTCCTGAGCCAATGAGATCAAAAAGGGAGTCCGCCCTGTCCCGGCCCGTGTGCAGACCCGCCCAGAGCGGGAAGCCTGACGGCCCGGCGGTGGAGCCCACCTGGGAAACCAGGTTCAGAACCTACGACGACACGGCTGCCCTGGGGCACAGATAGAGCCGAGGGATTCCTGTCCCCCGGACCCGGCGCGAGCGCTCACGCCGCGCCGCCGCGAACCCTCCCCAGCTTCTTGCCTCGGACGAACCCTCCCGCGCGGAACCGTCACCTTCCTTGCTACAACGCCGCGACAAGCGGCGCGCATCCCGGCGTTTGTTGGGAATTTCCGGGCCGCGAGGTCCGTTCACCTATACAGGAGCACTGTCATGATCACCACCATCCTCATGGCCGGGGCCATCGCCGTCATCGGCGTGGCGTCCGGTTTCGCCCTCAACGCATACATCGCCAACAAGCGCAACGACGACGCCCGGGGACTGGCCGACCGAATCGTGGAGGAGGCCCGCAAGGAGGCCGAGGCCATGAAGAAGGAGATCCGTCTCCAGGCCCAGGACGAGGTCTTCCACCTGAAGAAGGAGCAGGAGACCGAGTTCAAGAGCCGCGACCACGACCTGAAGCGCCAGGAGTCGCGCCTCCAGGAAAAGGAGGAGCGGCTGGAGAGCAAGCTCGAAAAGCTGGCCCAGAAGGAGTCCGAGGTCATCGAGCTGCAGAAGAAGCTCATCAGCCAGGAGAAGAACCTGGAGGAGATGACCGGCGAGATCGAGTCCAAGGCCGAGGAGCAGGAGCGCCGCCTGCAGGAGATTTCCGGGCTCACCCGCGAGGAGGCCAAGGAGCGCCTGCTCACGGAGATCGAGTCCAAGACCCGCCACGAGGCCGCCAAGATGGTCCGGCTCATCGAGACCGAGGCCCGCGAGGTGGCGTCCAAGAAGTCCAAGGAGATCCTCTCCCTGGCGATCCAGCGCTACGCCGGAGACTACGTCTCGGAGCAGACCGTCACGGCCGTGACCCTGCCCTCCGAGGACATGAAGGGCCGGATCATCGGCCGCGAGGGCCGCAACATCCGCGCCCTGGAGGCCGCCACCGGCGTGGACCTGATCATCGACGACACCCCGGAGACCGTGGTGCTCTCGGCCTACAGCCCGCTCAAGCGCGAGGTGGCCAAGCAGTCCCTGGAGCGGCTCATCCACGACGGCCGCATCCACCCGGCGCGCATCGAGGACATCGTGCGCAAGGTGGAGCAGGAGATGGACGTCAAGCTGCGCGAGATCGGCGAGCAGGCCACCTTCGACGTGGGCGTCCACGGCATCCACCCCGAACTCGTCCGCCTGCTGGGCCAGCTCCACTACCGCACGAGCTTCTCCCAGAACGTGCTCCAGCACTCCCTGGAGGTGGCCTTCCTCTGCGGCGTGATGGCCGCCGAGCTGGGCCTGGACGAGAAGAAGGCCAAGCGCGCGGGCCTGCTGCACGACATCGGCAAGGCCGTGGACCACGAGGTCGAGGGCCCGCACGCGGTGATCGGCGCGGACCTGGCCAAGAAGCACGGCGAGCAGGAGGACATCATCCACGCCATCGCCGCCCACCACGCCGACGTGCCGCCCCAGAGCATCCTGGCCAACCTCGTGCAGGCCGCCGACGCCCTCTCCGGGGCCCGGCCCGGCGCGCGCAAGGAGCTCCTGGAGAACTACGTCAAGCGCCTGGAGGAGCTGGAGGGCCTGGCCACGGGCTTCGACGGCGTGACCAAGGCCTACGCCATCCAGGCCGGACGCGAGATCCGCGTCATGGTCGACGCCGACCGGGTGAGCGACGACGAGACCCATCTGCTGGTCAAGGACATCGCCGAGAAGATCGAGAACAACATGACCTACCCCGGCCAGATCCGGGTCACGGTCATCCGCGAGAAACGCGCCGTGGGCTACGCCAAGTAGCTCTTCCGGCTCCCAGCCGAATCGAAGGCCCCGCCGCGAAACGCGACGGGGCCTTTATTATTTGCCGCCTTTCCTTGCCGCAAGGCCCTGGCGGTGGCATAGTCGATATTCTCCGGCATCCCCTTCAACAGAGGTCCGTTCATGCCGAGACGCGCGACGCCGCTCCATATCCTCCTGCTCCTGACGGCGCTTCTTTCCGTCCTGGCGGGCGTATGCCGGGCCGAGCCCCCGGACGCGGCCGGAAAGACCGTGCGCGTGGCCGTGCTGAAGAACTTCCCGCCCATGTATCTCACCGACGAGAACGGCTTTCCCGACGGCTTCGCGCCGGAGGTGGTCCGCCGCGTGCTGACCCGGGCCGGGCTGACCCCGCTCTGGGTCCAGGAGGACGACTGGAACGGGCTGGTGGACGCGGTGCGCGAGGGGCGGGCCGACATCACGGCCCTGTCCCCCACGCCGGAGCGGGCCGAAGTCCTGGACTTCGGCAGGCCCTTCCTGACCTCCCCGCCGGTGCTCCTGGTCCGTTCCGAAGGCTCGGGCGGCATCCGGGACTTCACGGACATGGCCGGGAAGACCGTGGCCCTCATGCGCGGCAGCATCCTGCCCCCGGCCCTGGGCGAACTGCCCGGCCTGCGCGTGGTGCGGGGACTGGGCATGGAACAGAACCTCTTCGCCCTGCTGGCCGGGGAGGTGGACGCCGTGCTGGCCGGAAAGCTGGAGTTGCAGTTCATGATCCGGCGCGCGGGCATGGAGCACCTGGTGCGCTTCGCGCCCGGGCCGGACATGGAATACAAACGGTCCCTCGCTTCGGCCAAGAACCGCCCGGACCTGCCGGCGCGCCTGAACCCCCTGGTGGAGGAGCTGGTGCGTTCGCCGGAATACCAGGACATGGTCGAACGCTGGTACGGCAAGCCCGTTCCCTTCTGGACCCGGGCGCGCCTGGGCTGGACCCTGGGCGGCGGCTTCGCCCTGGCCCTGCTCGGCTTCTGGCTCTGGCACTACCGCCGGGTGCTGCGCCTGAACCGCCGCCTGGCCGAGAGCCTGGGCCAGGCCCAGGAGGCGCGCGAGGCCCTGCATCACACCGGAGCCATGCTGGAGGCCGTGGTCCGGGCCTCGCCCGTGGCCATCCTGGTGCTCGACGAACAGGGGCTGGTGCGGCTCTGGAATCCGGCGGCCGAGAGCCTCTTCGGCTGGAGCGAAAGCGAGGCCATGGGCCGGATTCCGCCCGTGGTCCAGGAGGAGAAACTCCCGGAATACCACGCCATCATCGCCCAGATATTGAACGGCAAACGGTTCACGGGCCTGGAGCTGCAAAGGCGGCGCCGGAACGGCGGGGAGCTGATCCTCTCCCTGCACGCCGCCCCCCTGACCGACGCCGGGGGCCGCCCCGAGGGCGTGCTCGGCATGCTCCTGGACATCACCGCCCGCAAGCAGGCCGAAAACGCCCACCGCCAGAGCGAGGAGCGCCTGCGCCTGGCCCTGGACGCCACCCGCGACGGCATCTGGGACTGGGACCTGGAGACCGGCGAAGTCTACCGCAGCCCCAACGACCAACGGCTCCTGGGCTACGTCCCGGGCGAGATGACTGTCGGCCACGAATCCTGGACACGGCACATTCATCCCGAAGATCAAGGGCGCGTGGCGACGGCCCAACGGCGGCACATCGAGGAGGGCGCGCCCTACGAAATCCGCTACCGGGTGCTCACCCGCGACGGCGTCCAACGCTGGATCTACTCGCGCGGCATGGTGGTGGCCTGGGACGGCCAGGGCAGGGCCCGGCGCATGGTCGGCGTGCACCAGGACATCAGCGGCATGGTCCAGACCCAGGAGGAGCTGGCCGCGGCCAACGAGGAGCTGGCGGCCACCAACGAGGAGTTGGTCCAGACCAACGACGAGATCATGGCCGAGATCGGCCGCCGCCGCCAGGTGGAGGACGCCCTGCGCCGGGCCGGAGTGGCGGCCGAGGCCGCCAGCCGGACCAAGAGCGAGTTCCTGGCCAACATGAGCCACGAGATCCGCACCCCGCTCAACGGCATGCTCGGCATGCTCCAGCTCCTCAAGGACACCGGCCTGGACGGGGAACAGCGGGAATGCACCCAGACCGCCCTGGACTCGGGCCGCCACCTGCTGACCATCCTCAACGACGTGCTGGACTTCTCCCAGATGGAGGCCGGGGCCCTCTCCCTGGTCATCGAGCCCCTGGACGTGCCCCTGGTCCTGGCCTCGGTGGACAAGCTCTTCGGCCCGGTCTGCCGGAGCCGGGGCCTGGTCTTCGAGATCCACGCCGACCCCGCCCTCTCCCGGGGCATGCTGGGCGATCCGGCGCGGCTGCGCCAGGTGCTCTTCAACCTGGCGGGCAACGCCGTGAAGTTCACCGAGACCGGCTTCGTGCGCGTGGAGGCCTATCCCCTGCCGCCCACCCGGCCGGGCGAGGCGCGGGTCTTCTTCACGGTCTCGGACTCCGGGGTGGGCATCCCGGACGACCGGCTGCACGACATCTTCGAGCCCTTCACCCAGGTGGACGGCACCCTCACCCGCCGCCACCAGGGCACGGGCCTGGGCCTGTCCATCGTCAAGCGCCTGGTGACGCTCATGGGCGGCAACGTGGCCATCGAGAGCGAGCTGGGCGTGGGCACCTCGGTGCATTTCTGCATCCGCGCCGAGGCCGCCTCCCGGCCCTGGCGGCCCGCCATGGTCTCCAGGCCGGAGGCCCCGCCCACGCCGACCCTGCGCGTGCTCGTGGCCGAGGACGACGCCATCAACCGCACGCTGGCCGCGCGCTTCCTGGAAAAGCTCGGCCACGTGGCGATCCAGGCCGAGAACGGCCGCCGGGCCGTGGACATCCTGCGCCAGGAGGGAATCGACTGCGTGCTCATGGACGTGCAGATGCCGGTGATGGACGGCATCGCCGCCACCCGCGCCATCCGCTCGGACCCGGACCTGGGCGACAAGGCCCTGGTGCCGGTCATCGCGCTCACGGCCCACGCCATGCTCGGGGACCGCGAGCGCTGCCTGGAGGCGGGCATGGACGGTTACCTGGCCAAACCCCTGGACCTGGAAGACCTCAAGGCCGCCCTGCGCAAACACTGCAAGGGGGCTGGGGGCCTTCGGCCCCATTCTTAGAAAGGCATGAAGGCGGGAGCCTTCCCCGTCTTTCCGCCAAGCCTCCCCCGCCGTTCCGCAAACCGGCGAAGCCGGGGGACTTCGGCCCGTTTCAGAAAGCCGGGAGTCTCTTCGTCTTTCTATGATCCCCCGAAGGGGGCGAAGGGGGTGAGAAAGGCCGCGAAGGAACGGGCCAGGGCCGCGCGTTGACGGGCCTCGTCGGCTTCATCGCCCAGGCGGCGGATGAGCCAAGCCAGTTCCGGGCGGCCGGGATCGGCCAGGGCGGCGGCGATGGGCAGCAGCGCCCGCGCGGTATCCGTCCGCAGGAGACGCGCGGCGTCCAGGCCGAGCAGGGCCGCCCCGGCGTCCTCGAACGCCAGGATTCCGTCGGCCAGCCACGCGCCCAATTCCGTGAAGATCCGCTCGTTGTCGTGATCCGCGCCGTGGAGCAGAAGCAGCCGAAGATCAGTCAGATCATCCGGGTCGCGGCGGGCGTCGAAGGCGAAAAACTTGAGCACGGCCTGCAGCGGCAGCCGGGCCACGGGCAGCGGCACACCGTCCAAATCCAGAACATCAGCGGATTCCAGGGCCTCGGCGAAACCGAGCACGGCCATCTCGCCCTCGTCCCTGGGCCAGCGGATGCGGCCCGGCGCATGCTCCAGGCCGCCGAACGGCACCAGGTCCACGGGCACGCCCCGGGCGTGGCGGAAGCGGTGCTCCACATGGCCGTCGGGCAGGAATCCGGCGGCTTCGAGTCGCGACCGCAGGGCGCGAAACCCCTCCCATGAGCCGGTCTGCACGCCGAGGTCCCAATCATCCGTGGCGCGCAGGGAACCCAGCCGGAGCGGCTCGTCCAGAAGCAGAACGCGCGCGCCCGCGCCCACGAGCACGAAGGGGGAGCCGTCGGCATGGAGCAGGACCGCCAGTTCGCGCAACGCGGCGAGGGCTTCGAGGTCAGGCATGGCGTTCCAGTTCCGGCAACAGGTGGTCGCGCAGCAGGGCCTCGGCGGCCTCGGCCAGACGACGGCCCCGGCCCAGGAGAAGCTCCGCCCGCAGGAACAGGGGGTGGGCCAGGCCGGAGGCCGGGCCGGGAAGGACCGCGCCGAAGTCCCGAAGCAGGGTCACCGGACCGTCCGGGGCCGGCAGGAGGCGCAGACGCACGGCCGCCTCGCGCCAGGGAGCGCGGACGTGCAGCGCGGCGGTTTCCGGCCGCAGGCCGCCGAGCAGATGCGCGGCCCCCAGCTCGCCACCGGCCAGGAACACGCCGGGTTCGCGGCGCGCGGCCTCGGCCAACCCGTCCAGGCCGTGATCCGGGGCCGGGCGGAACGTCCCCAACCACAGCTTGGGGCGCAGGCGCTGGGCATAGCCCGACTCCCAAAGCCGGAGCAGGTCCAGGGGGCGCGGCAGACGCCGCGCGCGGTCCCCGCCGAGCCCCACGAGCCCCTGGCCGCGCAACGCGCTGAACGCAGCCGCGACCATGCCCAGGGACACGTCGGCGGCCTCGGCCAGTTCGCGATAGGTCGCGCCGAGGTATTCCGGGCGGCGCAGGAGCACGGACACCAGCTTGAGCCCGGCCACGCCGAGGGCCGAGGGAAGCGCCCCGGCCTTGCGCCCGACGGACCGGCCCTCGATCCACACGAATCCGAGCGGGCCGTCCAGGAACATGTTTCCGGCGGCATCGACGTATTCCAGCCCTTCCTCCCGCAAGGCCCGGCCCAGGGCGGGCGGAACGGACCGGGCGCACAGGAGCGGAGGGATGTCGGCCCCGGCGCTCCGGTTGCGCGACAGGCGGGCGGTCTCCAGGGTCGGCCGGACCTGGAGTTCCAAGACATGGCGCAGAGTCGCGCCGCCGCGTTGCAGGCAAACGACCCCGTCGGGCGACTGCCCCCCCCCCCCGCGGCCGCGCGCCTCGAAGTCCGCCCGCAGACCCGGGACCTCGTTGAGCCGGTCCAGGCAATCCTGAATGAGCTCATGTTCGAGAGAGAGAGCCGGACTACGAATCCGTAGGCCAGTATTTTTCGGAACCGCATCACCTGGACGGCAAGGAGTCTTTCGGGGCATGGCCGCACCTCGTTGTTCAATTTAATAGCATGTTCACTTTTTTTGAACAAGATAAAAAAATTGAACAGCCCGGCTTCACCGGGGGGCTTCGCCCCTTTTTACGGAAAGACTGGGGAGATGGGAGCCGTTTCGCCTTTCCATGCCCCCCCCGAAGGGGGCTAGTCTCGCGTCGAACAGCTGACCGGCGCGCGGCGGCCGATGGCCCAGGAGGCCTGGTCGCCCTTGCCCCAGAACTCGTGCTTGCCGTCGGTGTAGCGGATGCCCGAGCCGGACACGGCCCGGGGCAGGGTCAGGGTCACGCCGTCCGGGAAGGTCAGGATGACAACGCCGTCGGGACCGGCGGCGTTGTCGAAGACCGCGCTGAACGAGGAGCCGTCCTCGCAGGTGTAGGCATAGGGGCCGTAGACCGGGCCGTGCCCCGGGGCCTGGCTTCCGGCCAGGGCCGGGACGGCCAGGGCCAGGAGCAGACAGGTGGCGGAAAGGATGCGCATGGCCGCACCTCCTTGGCCCGCAGGCTAGCACGGGGGCGGCCGGGGCGCAAAACCCTTGCCGGGGACCCCCGCGCCGTCGTACATCCGGGACATGCGCATCCTCTTCCTCGGCGACATCGTGGGCCGGCCGGGCCGCAAGCTCGTGCTCGAACGCGCCCCGGAGCTGCGCCGCGAACTGTCCCTGGACCTGATCCTGGCCAACGCCGAGAACGCCTCGGCGGGCATCGGGCTTTCGGCCCGCAACGCGGCCGAGCTGCTGGAGGCCGTGGACCTGCTGACCACCGGCAACCACGTCTGGAAGTACAAGGACCTCGTGCCCGTGCTCCAGTCCGAGCCCAGGCTCCTGCGGCCCATGAACTTCCCGGAGGCCCCGGGCCGGGGCCTGGCCGTGCTGCGGCCGCCGGACCTGCCGCCCGTGGCCGTGCTCAACCTCCAGGGCCGGGTCTTCATGGACCCCATCGACTGCCCGTTCCGCGCGGCCGAGGCGGCCCTGGCCGGGCTGCCCCGGGACGTCATGGTGCGGATCGTGGACTTCCACGCCGAGGCCAGCAGCGAGAAGATCGGCCTGGGCCTGCACCTGGACGGCAAGGTCTCGGCGCTCATCGGCACCCACACCCACGTGCAGACCAACGACGCGGCCATCCTGCCCGGCGGCTCGGCCTTCCTGACCGACGCGGGCATGTGCGGGCCGTTCCCCTCCTGCCTGGGCATGCAGCCCGAGGCCGTGCTCCGGCGGCTCATGACCGGCCTGCCCGCGCGCTTCGAGGTGGCCGAGACCCCGGCCGAGCTGCGCGGCGCGCTCCTGGAGATCGACCCGGACACGGGCCGGGCCCTGTCCATCAAGGCCTGGAGGGGCTGAACCGCGCCCGCCGAAGACCGCCGCCAGGGGTTTTACAACGCCGGAATTTTGTCCTACAGCTTTCCCCGACAGGGGGAGATCCTCGATCGAGAGGATCTCCCCCGGATCATTCAGAGAGGAAGGAAAAATGAATATCTTCGACGAGTTCAAATGGCGCGGGCTGGTGCATCAGGTCTCCGACGAGGACAAGGTCCGCGAGTACCTTTCCGAGCCCGGGCGGACCATGTATTGCGGCTTCGACCCCACGGCCGAGAGCCTGCACATCGGCAACCTCGTGCCCCTGCTCTCCCTGGCCCGGCTCCAGCGCGCCGGTCACAAGCCCATCGTGCTCCTGGGCGGAGCCACGGGCATGATCGGCGACCCCTCGGGCAAGGACAAGGAGCGCGAATTCTCGGCCCGTGAACTCGTCCTGGCCCGCGCGGCGCGCATCCGCGCCCAGGCCGAGGCCTTCTTCGAGCGCAACGCGGGCGGCAAGCCCCTCGTGGTCAACAACTACGACTGGACCAAGGACGTCACCTTCCTGGAGATGCTCCGCGACACGGGCAAGCACTTCACCGTGAACTGGATGCTGGCCAAGGAGTCGGTCAAGGGCCGCATCGAGCGCGACGACGTGGGCATCTCCTTCACCGAATTCAGCTACATGCTCCTCCAGGGCTTCGACTTCCACCATCTCTACGAGACGTACGGCTGCAAGCTCCAGATCGGCGGCGGCGACCAGTGGGGCAACATCACGGCGGGCACCGAGCTCATCCGCCGCAAGGCCGCGGGCGAGGCCTACGCCATGACCTTCCCGCTCATCACCACGGCCTCGGGCAAGAAGTTCGGCAAGAGCGAGAAGGGCGCGATCTTCATGGACCCGGCCCTGACCAGCCCCTACGCCTTCTACCAGTTCTGGCTCAACAGCGACGACCGCGACGTGGTCCGGCTGCTCAAGTTCTTCACCTTCCTGTCCCAGGAGGAGATCGCCGCCCTGGAGCGCGAGGTGGAGACGAACCCCGGCGGCCGCGAGGCCCAGAAGCGCCTGGCCGCCGAGACCACGATCATGATCCACGGCCGCGAGACCCTGGAGCGCGTCCTGGCCGCCAGCGAGGCCCTCTTCGGCAAGGGCGACATCCGCGCCGTGGAGCCCGCGCTCCTGCGCGCGGCCCTGGAGAGCGCCCCGGCCGTGAGCTACGAGGCCGGGAACCTGCCCGACCTGCCCCAGATGCTCGTGGACCTCGGCCTGTCGCCCTCCAAGGGACAGGCCCGCAAGGACATCCAGGCGGGCGGCCTGACCCTCTCCGGGAACAAGGTCGCGGACCCGGCCCACGTTCCGGCCGGAGCCGACTTCCTGGAGGGCGGCGTGCTCGTGCTGCGCAAGGGCAAGAAGAACTACGGATTGGTGACGATCCGCCGGGACTGACGCATCTTCTTGACCGCGAGGGCGGGAGCGCTTAGTCAGGATTGCGGGAACATTACAATGGAACTGCTGCAGCACGTCATCGCGCACTACGGCTACCTCGCCCTGTTCATCGGCACGTTCCTGGAGGGCGAGACGATCATGCTCCTCTGCGGGTTCGCGGCCTTCACCGGGCACATGGACCTGACCCTGGTCATGCTCGCGGGCGGGGCCGGGACCTTCTTCGGGGACCAGCTCTACTTCTACATCGGCCGCTGGAAGGGCATGGCCGTGTTCGAGCGCTGGCCCAAGCTCAAGACCAAGGCCTACCGCGTGGCCTGCCTCCTGCACCGCTACCGCTACGCCGTGATCCTGAGCTTCCGCTTCTTCTACGGCCTGCGCAACGTCACGCCCTTCGTCATCGGCATGAGCCCCATCAAGGCCTGGCAGTACTTCGGCCTGAACCTCGTCGCCGCCGTGGTCTGGTCCGTGACCTTCGCCTCCCTGGGCTACCTCTTCGGCAGCGCGGCCGAGGGAGTGCTCCACGACGTGAAACGGGTGGAGATGTACATCTTCGGCGTCATCATCCTCCTGGCCGTCGCGGTCTGGATCATCCGCAAGCTGCGCGGCAAGGCCAGGCACGAGGTCGAGGAGTGCGCCGCCCACACCCCGGCCGCCGAGGAGCAGGCCATCCCGCCCAAGGACCGTCAGGACTGAACCCGAGTCCCGTCCGGCGCGGCACGCCGGGCCTCTGTTGATAATCATGGCCCCCGGCTCCCGGGGGCTGTACTTTTTCCGCGGCGGACACCATAATCTTCACACGGAGCACGGCTTTCCGGCCGCAACCCCCAACCCGCACAACGGACCAGGCATGCGCATCCCGCTCATCGATCTTCTCTCGGCCCTCTCCGGCGCGCTCGACCTCGTCAGCCCCGCCGTGGTCGGCCACCACCGCCGCGTGGCGGCCATCGCCACGGCCCTGGGCCGACGCCTCAACCTCCCGCCCGCCGACATCACGGACCTGCGCCTGGCCGCCCTGCTCCACGACGTGGGCGCCTTCTCCCTGAAAAGCCGCCTCGACGCCCTGGTCTTCGACACCAACGACCTGGACCACGCCGAAATCGGCTGGCGGCTGCTGCGCGCCCTGCCCCGGCTCGAACGCCCGGCCCGGCTCGTGCGCTGGCACCACACCCGCTTCGACGAGTTCGGCGACATCCTCGACGACCCACGCACCCTGCTCCTCGGCAACCTGCTCAACCTCGCCGACCGCGTGGACGTGTCCCTGCGCCGCGACCGCGACCTGGACACCGAGGCCCGCGCCGCCATCCGCCGCATCGGCATGCTCAGGAACCGCAGCTTCGACCCCGAGGCCCTGCGCGCCCTGGACGACACCGTCTCGGCCAACGACCTGGACCCAGAATTCTGGCACGGAGCCGTGCGCGACGCCCGCTGCACCGCCGACTGCCTGGAGCTCTCCCTGGGCGACGACGAAATCCCCGTCTTCTCCCGCGCCTTCTCCCAGGTCATCGACTTCCGCAGCCGCTTCACCGCCACCCACTCGCGCGGCGTGGCCGCCGTGGCCCACGCCCTGGCCGAACTGCAAGGACTCCCCGAGGACATCCGCGCCCGCCTCCTCCTGGCCGGAGACCTCCACGACCTGGGCAAGCTCGCCGTGCCCACGGAAATCCTCGAAAAACCCGGGCCCCTCGACCCCCGCGAGGCCGAAATCATGCGCAGCCACGCCGAAATCGGCGAACGCGTCCTCTCCCAGGTGCCCGGCCTGGAAGACGTGGCCGAGTTCGGCTGCCGCCACCACGAACGCCCCAACGGACGCGGCTACCCCCGGGGCCTCGCGGGCGACCGGCTCAGGCAGCCCTCCCTGCTCGTGGCCGCCGCCGACGTCTTCACCGCCGTGCTCGAAGACCGGCCCTACCGCCCCGGCATGACCCTGGACAAGGCCCGCTCCCTCCTGCGCTCCCTGGCCGACGACAACGACCTCGACCCCCAGGCCGTGGACCTGCTCCTGGCCCACACCGCCCAGGTGGACGAGGCCCGCAGACAGGCCCAGGACGAGGCCCGCCTCCAGTTCTCCGCCTTCGCCCGCCTGTCCGCCGCCTGATCGCGGCGGCCGAAAAGACTGATCCGGGGGCTTCCAGCCCCCGCCCCCCTGGCCGGAGCTGCGCCCTGGACCCGATAGTGGCGCGGGATTTCGCGCCACGGTGGGCCATAAGAGAGCCGGAAGCCTCCCCGCCTTTCTGAAAGGCGAAGCCCCCCCTTCGGGAGTTCATGAAAAAGGCGGAAGAGACTCCCATCTCTCCCGCCTTTTGAATTGGGCCGAAGGCCCCCCGGCTTCGCCGGTTTACGGAAAGACGGAAGAGGGTTCCTCTCCCCCGTCCTCCTGTGCCGGGCCGAGGGCCCTGATGCGGGCGGCGCGGACGTGCTGTTCCGGCACGAGGTAGTCCTCGGGCGCGCCGAACAGCTCCACGGCATGCCGCGCGATGCGGTCGGTGTTGAAGTTGTCCATGATCCCCATGGCGTCGCCGCCCTGCATCAGGGGCGCGAGGTAGGTCATGGCCTGGGTCAGGGTCTGGGCCTCGTACTGCTTCTGGGCCCGGGCCACGGGCGAGGCGTAGTCGATGACCAGATCGCGCCGGGCGACTCCCCCCGGCAGGGGCGGCAGTTCGCCCGAGCGCAGGAGGATGTTGAAGACCCGGTTCACCAGCGGGGCCAGGAACTCGGTCTGCATCCGGCCGAGCACCGGGCCGAGCACGCGCATCTTCTCGCTCTGGCGGATGACCGCCTCGGTGGCCGAGAGCATGGGCGCGGCCGGGGGCTGGAGCTGGTCGTTGAGGAAGATCGCCCGGATCGAGTCGCGCCGGGCGGACATCATGGACTCCGTGGCCTTGAGGTCCACGGCCACGGGCAGGGCCTCGATGCGGTCGCCGGACCCGGCGCGGTAGTACGACAGCCCGCCCGGGCCGGAGCGGATCGGCCCCAGGAAGCCGTCGTCCGGGACCATGAGCGGCGGGTCGGACATCTTCTCGGCGGCCATGAGCGCGGTGCGGCTCATGGCGTTCAGCACGCGGATGTCCGAGAGCGCGGTGAGCCCCGGGCCCCGGCCGTAGACCTCCCCGGCGGCCTTGGACCAGCGCGGGACCATGTAGGGCATCTCCAGGTAGCCGGACTCCTCCAGCACCCGCCGCGCGCCCAGTTCCACGTAGACGCTGGCGAAGGGGAAGTTGCGGTTGCCCAGGCCCAGGGGGTCGCGGTCCGCGCGCGGGAAGACCGCGTGCAGGATCTCGACCGGCTCCTCGGGCCGCTCCTCGGCCCTGCGCCGCGTCTCCTCGGAACAGGCCTCGCCCCACTGGGACACGGCCTGCCGCGCGGTCAGCTCGTACTTGCGCATGACCGTGTCCACCACCCCGCGCACGTCCTCGGCCACGCAGACCTCGGACAGGGGCCGGGCCGAGAAGCGCACGGCGCAGTCCGCGTCGGCCTCCACGTAGAGCACGCCCGTGCCGAGCAGGACCACGTCCAGGTACAGCTCGTGGGCCGCGGCCTGGAACCCGCTGGCCTCGGAGTTGAACAGCGCGGACATGCGCTCCGTGGCCTCGGACACGTAGGTCCGCACGCCCTCCTGGTCGGCCGGCCGCTTGTCCCGGGCCCGCACCGTGAACCAGGGCAGGCAGGGGTTGGTGAGCAGGCCGCCCAGGGCCGAGGCCAGCAGGTCCAGGGCGTGGCAGGGCGTGGAGTCGTAGATCTTCTCGTCGCCCGCCCGGCCCCGGGACGAGGCCCGGCCCCGGAAGGAGTTCTTGCGCGGCAGCACGTAGTCCGAAAGCTCCTCCCAGGTGGGCAGCCAGGGGTCGCGGGCCTCCTCCAGGCTCTTGCGCCGGGCCAGGAGGGAATCGATGCGCGCTTCGTCCATGGTCATTCCCCCAGCCGGGTCTTGAGTCCCGGCCTGGCCACCTGGGCCTGGTCCAGCAGGCCCGCGCCGCCCGTGGCCAGGGTGGAGGCCTGGCCGCGCATGCGGGCCACGCGGTTTCTCTCCCGTTCGGCCGCCTCCTGGGTCTCCTCCTCGCGCTTGCGCCGGTTCTCGGCCCGGCGGCGCGCTTCCTCCTCGGCCCTGGCCCGGGCCATGTCCGCGGCCGAAGTGTCGCGGGACTTGGCCGAAGACCCGATGGCCCCCAGCGCCAAGCTGCCGATGCTCGAAACGATGTCGAATGCGGAACCGCCCATGCGTCCGTCCTCCTTGGGCGGCGGGATCACGGACCACCCGCTCCCCCGCCGCGCCGGTTTTCCCGGGAGTCTAGCCCCGGTTTTCCGGCCCCGCGAAGATCAGCAGCACATTGACGGCTCTTTGCAGCGAATATGCATCTTGACGGGCCACCGGCTTCGCCGGTTTTCAGAAAGACAGGAGAGATGGGAGCCTCTTTGCCTTTCCATGCCCCCCCCCGAAGGAGGCGACGACCCGTCCTGAAAAGGCCAAGAGGCTCCCGGCTGTATTATGGCCCATCGTGGCGCGGGATTTCGCGGGGCGAGCGGGCCGAAGGCGCGCGACGGAGCCGCGAAATCCCGCGCCGCTATCGGGTCCAGGGCGCAGCTCTGGCCAGGGGGTGCGGGGGCTGGGAGCCCCCGGGTTCGCCGTATCCCAGGCAACCAAAAAAGGCGGGATCGCTCCCGCCTTTCGGTTGCCGTGCGGCGCTGGGCCTTCGGCTATGCGCCGAGGAATTCGGCCACGTCCTTGAAGGCCCCCTTGCCGCCGAGCAGGGCTCCGGTGAAGCCGCCGCCGGGGTCGCCCCAGGCTCCGGCCAGGAACAGGCCCTTGAGCCCGGTGGTGTTGGGGATGCGGCTCATGAAGGCGTTGTCGGCCGTGGGCGCGAAGCCGTAGATCGCGCCGTAGGGGTTCTTGGTGAAGCGCAGGTTGGTCAGGGGGGTGGAGGCCTCGCGCATGACGATCATCTTGGACAGGCCGGGCAGGGCCAGCTCCTCGCAGCGGCGCACGAAGATGTCGGCCAGGCGTTTCTTTTCGGCCTGGTAGGCCTGCTTGCGCCCGGCCAGGTAGTCGGCCTCGAAGGGCTTCCAGTGGTCGTAGCCGCTGAGGCTCATGAGGCAGATGCTGGAGCAGCCCTTGGGCGAGAAGCCGGGCACGAGGTTGTCGTAGACCATCATGGCCATGTCGGTGCGTTCGAGGTCGCAGGCCATGGACGCGGCGTAGGCGGCCTCCATGTCCGTGCCGGTGTAGAAGCTGCACTCGGGCAGGGGGAAGGACTTGGTCACGTCCTGGCCCAGGCCGAGCCAGACGATGAAGCTGCTCGGGCTGGGGGTCATGGCCTCCATGCGGGCGCGTTCGTCCCTGGGCAGGGCGTCGGACGGCAGGAGGTCGCGCAGGAGCTCCAGGGCGGCGGCGTTGCTGACCACGGCCCGGCAGCGGATTTCCTTGCCGTCGGCGGTGCGCACGCCGGTGACGCGGCCGCCGGAGGCGAGCACGGCCGTGACCAGGGTGCGCGGCCGCACCTGGCCGCCCTTGTCCGTGACGGCCTTGACCAGGGAGTCGGACAGGGACTGGGACGTGCCCTTGAGGTAGTAGCCGCCGCTCTCGATGTATTCGCCCGTGGGCGCCAGATAGAAGAAGGCCGAGAGCCGGGACGGGGGCAGGCCGTAGTAGCCGCAGCTCTGGGAGAGCACGGCCTTGAGCTGGGCGTCGCGGATTTCGGGGTCCAGGACCTGGGCCAGGGTCTTGTCGTGGATGTGCCAGAGGTTGGGGAACCGCTTGGGGAACTCCTCGGGCTTGAACGGGGCCTTGTCCAGGGCCGCCAGTTCGGCCATGACCCCGCGCCAGCGGTCGAAGTAGCGGCCCAGGCCCTGGGCCTCGGCCGGGAAGCGCTCCCGGAGCATCTTCTCGAAACCGTTCAGGCCCGCGGCGGACGGGATGTCCAGGGAGAACCCCGGGAAGCGGGAGGCCCAGGCGTGGGGGTGGGGCACGAGCTGGAGGCCGTTGAACACGCCCAGCTCGTCGAGCATGGCCTTGGCGCCCGGGGTGGTCAGGGCCGAGGAGTGCAGGGAGACTTCGCAGGTGAAGCGCCGGTCTCCGGCCTGGCGGGTGAAGTTGGTGGCGTATCCGCCCAGGCGGTAGTGCTGTTCCAGCACCAGGGTGCGGAACCCCGCCTTGGCCAGGTAGGCCCCGCAGGCCAGGCCGCCCAGGCCCGCGCCCACGACCACCACGTCGCAGTCCAGGGAGTTGTCCGGCGCGGGAGCAGCGCCCGCGAAACGCCAGTTCACCAATCCGGTCGCGGCGGTCATGGCCGCCAGTCGCAGGAAGAATCTCCGATCCATGAGTGCCTCCAGTTGAGTGATTATCCTCCTATCACAGCACGATATCGCCCCGCTACAGAAAGACATGGGGGGGCCTTCGGCCCCATTTGCGGAAAGGCGGGGAGACGAAAGCCTCTTTGCCTTTCTATGAACCGGCGAAGCCGGTTAGGGGAGGGAGGAGAGGAGGTTGAGGGCGCTGAAGGCCTCCATGAAGCGGCGTCGGGTGCCGGGCGCGGGGATGGCGGCGTGGACGGCGTTGGCGTCGAGCGCGGCCTGGTCCGGGGCCGCGTCCGGTGGGACCATGAGGATCACGCGGGTGCGGTCGCCGCCGGGGATTCCGGCCTGGTCCTGGAGTTCGTCGGCCTGACGGGCCAGGTCCGGGCCGTCGGGGTCGGAGAGCGCCGGGCCGAGCACGGCGGCGTCGAAGGGCTCGCCGAGTCCCAGGGCCTCGCGGATCAAGGCCAGGGCTTCGTGGCCGTCGTGGGCCGCGCGGCACGTTCCAAAGGGCTCGAGAAGGCAGAGCAGGTAGTCGCGGTTGATGGAGTCGCCGTCAACCAGAAGAATGCGGCGCATCGGGGTTCTCCCATGCCGGATCGCACTCCGGCGACTATCGATTAGCGCATGGATCATTGTATCGCAACGGTTGCGGGAGGCGTTCCCGATATTTTTCTGTGACATTTGGGACGCGACAGGGGGGGTTGCGGTCTCCCGGGAGAATCCCCTAGAGTGCCGCCCATGCATGCGACCAAACCGGAGCACGAGGAAACATTCCGCGTGCGCGTCTACCACACCGGCGGCGGCGGCCCGAAGGCCGACCTGCCCGCCGTGCTGGACCTGCTGCAGGAGGCCGCCGGGAACCACGCGGCCCAGTTCCGGGTCTCCCCGGCGGACATGCTGGAGCGGGGGGTGGCCTGGGTCACGTCGCGCATCTGCGTGCGCATGGACCGTTTCCCGGACCTGGGCGAGACCGTGGTGGTCCGCACCTGGCCGCACGCCCGCGACCAGCTGTCCACGCGCCGCGACTTCCTGCTCCTGGGCGGCGACGGCGGCGAGATCGGCCGGGCCGCCTCGGTCTGGGTGGTCATGGACATCGCCGCGCGCAAGCTCACGCGCCTGCCGGATTTCCTGGACGGCATGTGGGACCCGACCCCGCGCCCGGCCCTGGACCTGCCGTCCAAGTCCGTGCCGCGCCTGGTCCGGCCCGAGGCCGAGACGCCCATCCTGGTGCGCCGGGCGGACCTGGACATCAACGGCCACGTGAACAACGCCCGCTTCCCGGAGTGGTGCCTGGAGTCCCTGGAGCAGTGGCCCGGGCAGCTCGTCCAGGCCGACATCTCCTTCCGGGCCGAGTGCCGCCTGGGCGACGCGGTGGTCTCGCGCACCGGGCCCGGCGGCGACGGCCTGCTCCACTCCCTGTCGCGCGATGGCGCGGACCTCTGCCGCATGAAAACCTGGTGGGCGGCTTCGCCGCGTTCATAGAAAGACAAAAGACGAGAGCCTTCCCCAGCCTTTCCATAAGACCGCCGAAGGCGGCGGCTTCGCCGGTTCATGGAAAGGCAATAAGATGGGAGCCCCCCGCCGCCTTTCTATAACCCGGCGAAGCCGGGGGTTCGGGCCATCCGTACCAAAGTTCTTATAATTCAGCATTCAATCTCGACAAAAAAAACCAGGGCGTGATATAAGGGAATCGCGCGTCCGGAATGAACGGACCCCCGCCCCGTGGCGGCGCGCGAGAAGGAACAACGAGGTCGAACCAAGCATGTCACTGTTTTCCGGCGCGATCACCCTGCGTGCCGCGACGCCCATATCCGACTCCGAGTTCAAGGAGTTGCGCGATTTCATTTATCAGCGCAGCGGAATATGGGTGGACGAGAAACGCAAGTATCTCTTCGAAAACCGCTTCCACAAGCGGTTGGCCACGCTGGGCCTGAAGAGCTTCGACGAGTACGTGAAGCTCCTCAAGTACGACCCGCGCAGCCAGGAAGAGATGAAGTCCCTGTGGGAAATCATCACCACCAACGAAACGAGCTTCTTCCGCGACATCAAGCAGCTGGAGAGCTTCAAGAGCGTGATCCTGGCCGAGGTCCTGGCCGAGCAGCGCAAGAAGGGCAAGCTCGAGCTGAACATCTGGTCCGCGGGCTGCTCCTCCGGCGAGGAGCCGTACACCCTGGCCATGCTCATCAGCGAGGCCCTGGGCCTGGAGCTGCCCAAGTGGCGGGTGACCATCACGGCGGTGGACCTCTCCCCGGCCATGATCGCCAAGGCCAAGGAGGCGACCTACGGGGAGTACTCCTTCAAGACCACCACCGAGGAGCAGAAGCGGAAGTTCTTCACCCCGGTCGGGACGGACTTCAAGGTCAAGCCCGAGATCGCGCGCATGGTCAGTTTCCAGCAGATGAACCTGAACGACGACGCGGCGGTCCGGCGCGTGCCCAAGTCGCAGATCGTGTTCTGCCGCAACGTCATCATCTACTTCGACGAGGCCATGCGCACCAAGGTGGCGCGGGCCTTCTACGACAACCTGCTCCCCGGCGGATACCTCCTGCTCGGGCACTCCGAAACCCTGCACAAGATTTCAACGGCCTTCCGCCCCAAGTTCATCCCCGGGGCCATGGCCTACAGGAAGGAGTAGCGCCGTGGCACTGAAACTGAACATAGACGCCATCCGGCCGGGCATGGTCCTGGCCGCGGATGTGCTTTCGCGTGACGGCAAGGTGCTTTTCGCCTCCGGGTCCGCCCTGGAGCCCTGGCACGTGCAGATCCTGAAGACCCTCGGCATCGCCGACGTGGAGGTCTCCGAGGACCAGTCCGGCCTGCCCTCGCCCGCCGAGGTGCTGGAATACGTGCGCGACTTCTTCCTCTACGTGAACCCGGACCACCCGGCCATGCAGGTGATCTTCGAGATCGCGGCCGAACGGACGGGCGAGCGCACCCGCCGGGGCTGGCGGCTGCCGGACCTGGCCACCCGCCGGGCCAAGAACGTGGAGCACCTGGAGGACGTGTTCGGCCCGGGCCAGTTCACGCCCGAGACCATCGTCAAGCACGAGACCGAGCTGTCCAGCTTCCCGGACATCTACTTCCGGCTCAAGGAGCTGCTGGAATCGCCCTCGGCCTCGGCCAAGCGCATCGCGGACCTCATCGCGGGCGACGTGGGCCTCTCGGCCAAGCTGCTCAAGCTGGTGAACAGCCCGCTCTACTCCCCGGCCCAGCCCGTGGACAGCATCAGCCGGGCCGTGGCCCTGGTGGGCACCAACGAGCTGACCACCCTGGCCCTGGGCATCACGGCCATCAACTACTTCAAGGACATCCCGCCGGAACTCATCGACATGCCGACGTTCTGGCGCCACAGCCTGACCTGCGCCGTGCTGGCCCTGCTCCTGGCCAAGCGCCGGGGCCTGCCGCCCGAGCGCTTCTTCACCGCCGGGCTGCTGCACGACGTGGGGCGGCTCATCCTGTTCAAGAAGCTGCCCTACGCCTCCACCGAGGCCATGATCCACGCCCGGGAGAACGCCCTGCCCCTGATGGAGGCCGAGCGCATCCTCCTGGAGTTCGACCACACGGACGTGAGCCGGGTGCTGCTGGCCGAGTGGAAGTTCCCGGAGCAGTTCCGCGACAGCATCAACCACCACCACGATCCCATGGACTGCGCGCAGCCGGTGGACGCGGCCATCGTGCACCTGGCCGACCTCATGGCCAACGCCGTGGGCATCGCGGACGGCGGCATGTACGCGGTGCCGGACCTGGACGCCTCGGCCTGGGACCTGCTGGAGATGCAGCCCACCGAGCTCCAGGCCCTGATGATCGAGTTCGACGCCCAGTTCGAAAAGACCCTGACGGCGTTCCTCTAGCCCCCTTCGGGGGATTCCGGAAAACCGAAAGGCGGGGGAGTTCTTCCCCCGCCTTTTTCATTGAATCCCGTCCAAAACCTCTCCATTTTTCCTGGACGATCACCGGGCAGAGAAGATAACAGGCTTGCAATACTCGGGAATCGAGACCAGCAGCTTGCGTGGAGACTCGATCCCTACACCCCCAGCCTCGCGAGGGACTCATGCGAACCAGCATCACCGCCGCACTCTGCCTCCTCCTTCTCCTGCTCGTCTCCGGCTGCGCCACCACCAACGACGTGGTTCGCGTCAAACAGCAAGGCTCGGAGGGAACCGCCGAAGTCTACAACGTGACCTTCGACCAAGCCTGGGAAATCTCCAAGACCGTCTTTCGCTGGGAAGGGGCGGACGCCATCGAGGAACATAGGGACCAAAAATACATGCTCACCAGCAGCGGCATGAACATGGTCTCCTGGGGAACGGTCATGGGCGCCTGGGTCGAGCCCGTTGACGCCGCGGACACGCGCGTGACCGTGGTCACCAAGCGCCGGGTCACGCTCAACATCGCCACCACGCTCACCGAAGGCACCTATCACAAGCGCTTCGCCCAGGCCGTCGCGATCATCAAGTCGGGCCAGCCCCTGCCCCTCGTCCCGCCCAAACTGGACAAGCAGGAAACGAAGCAGGACCGGCAGTAGCCGACAGAAAACCGAAAGGCGGGGGAGTTCTTCCCCCGCCTTTTTCATTACCCCTCGGGCTGGATGGGGGAGCCCCCGCCGCTCGCGCGCAAGGGCTCCCGGTCTCGAATGTGGGGAGCCGGAGGCCCCAGCCGGAGTCGGCGCGCGGAACAGCCGGGACATGGCGAAGGGATACCCGTTCCGGCCGGGGCCGCGACGTCCGCCCCGTCGGAAATACAGACTCCGCGCCGACTTCCCCCGTTACACCCCCTTCGGGGGTCTATAAAAGGTAATTCCTAGCCAGACCGGACCTGTGCTATGGGAGTCTGGCCATGAGAAGTTGCCCTCAATGTGGTGGGGTCTGGGCGTACAGTCTGTCCGACGGTCGTTTCAAGTGCCGGAGATGCGGGCA
>NZ_JAMHGA010000031.1 GCF_023660105.1 Desulfovibrio aminophilus
GGCCTCGCGCACGCGGCAGATGTCCTCGCCCAGGGTCGTGGCGTAGGCCGAGAACTCCTGGCCCAGGGTCATGGGCACGGCGTCCTGGAGCTGGGTCCGGCCCATCTTGAGCACGTCCGCGAACTCCGCGCCCTTGTCCGCGAAACCCTTCTGCAGGCGGCCCATGTCCCCGGTGAGGGCGGTGAGCTTGTTGTACAGGGCCAGGCGGAAGGCCGTGGGATAGACGTCGTTGGTGGACTGGGAGCAGTTCACGTGGTTGTTCGGATGGCAGTGCTCGTACTGGCCCTTCTCGTGGCCCATGATCTCCAGGGCGCGGTTGGCGATGACCTCGTTGGCGTTCATGTTCGTGGAGGTGCCCGCGCCGCCCTGGATGCAGTCCACGGGGAACTGGTCGTGGTACTTGCCCGCGATGATCTCGTCGCAGGCGGCGCAGATGGCCTGGGCGACCTTGGCCGGAACCACGCCGAGCTCCATGTTGGCCATGGCCGCGGCCTTCTTCACCTGGGCCAGGGCGATGATCATCTCGGGCCACTGGGCCAGGGAACAGCAGGAAATGTTGAAGTTCTCCACGGCGCGCATGGTCTGGATGCCGTAGTAGACCCCGGAGGGAATCTCCCTCTCGCCGAGAAAGTCGTGTTCAGTGCGGGACTTCATGTGGTCAACTCCGTCTGTGAATGGGTTTCTCACTGTCCGCCGGTCCACCGGTGGATGTCGTCAGCATTTGTTTCCGAAAGAACAAAATCGGTGCCAGGAAGACCAATTCTGGCAACAGTCTAAAATAATTTATTTTTTATTAAGGCGAGGCGGGAGTTGAAGAGGCAAGGCGAATGCAGCAGGTTATGGCCGTTGGTGGTGATGAGCGTGTATGAATAATAAAATCAAAGAGATAAAAAAATAATATCGCCGGGGTTATGCCATAGCCCCGGTTATGCCCTTTCGCGGGGGGCGGAGAGTGGAAGGATGCTGTGCTTGAATCTTTATCTTTTTCAGCATAATTATTGGATAAATCATTCCGACCGCCTGTTTTCCCGACATGATGCATGAAAGGCGCGCCGCAACTTCATGCCCAACCAGAGGACGCACCCATGATCAGCTCCACCGTTTTTCCCGGCCGCTACGTCCAAGGGGCCGGAGCCCTGTCCCGGCTGCCCGGCGAACTGGCCCGCCTGGGCCGCCGACACTTCCTCATCTGCTCCCCGACCCCCCTGGAGCGCGTGCTGCCGCCCCTGCTGCCGGAACTTGAGGCCGCGGGCGCGGTCCGGGCCGAACGCTTCGGCCGCGAGTGCTCGGCCCAGGAGATCGCGCGGTTGCTGGCCCTGGCCAAGGATTTCGGGGCCGGGACCGTCTGCGCCCTGGGCGGGGGCAAGACCCTGGACGCCGCGAAGATCGTGGCGGCCCGGCTCGGCGTGCCCGCGGCCATCGTCCCGACCATCGCCTCCACGGACGCGCCGTGCAGCTCGGTGAGCATCATCTATTCCCCCGAGGGCGTGTTCGAGCGGGTGGAGACGCTGCCCCGCAACCCCGACCTCGTGCTGGTGGACACCGCGCTCGTCGCCGCCGCCCCGGCCCGGTACCTCGTCGCGGGCATGGGCGACGCCCTGGCCACCTGGTTCGAGGCGGACGCCTGCCGGATCAGCCGCGCCACGACCATCGCGGGCGGCGTGGGCTCCATGAGCGCCCTGGCCCTGGCCCGGCTCTGCTACGAGACGGTCCGCGACTGGGGCCCGGCCGCGCGCACGGCCTGCGAGGCGGGCGTGGTCACCCCGGCGGTGGAGCGGGTGGTGGAGGCCAACACGCTGCTGAGCGGCCTGGGCTTCGAGAGCGGCGGCCTGGCGGCGGCCCATTCCGTGCACAACGGCCTGACCGCCCTGCCCGCCACGCACCGGCTGTTCCACGGCGAAAAGGTCGCCTTCGGCGTGCTCGCCTCCCTGCACCTGACCGGCAAGCCGCCGCTGCTGGTGGACGAGGTCTACGCCGTGTGCGGGGGGCTCGGGCTGCCGACCACCCTCGCGGACCTGGGGCTGGACGGGGTCGCGGAGGAGGATCTGGCCCGAGTGGCGGAAAAGTCCTGCGCGCCCGGGGAGAGCATCCGCAACGAGCCCGTGGAGATCACGCCCGGGCTGGTCCTCGCGGCCATCAAGGCCGCCGACGCGGAAGGCCGCCGACGCAAGAAGGCCGCCGCCCGGGCGTGATCCCGGGGGCGTTCCGCGCCGTCCCATCGCCGTGTCCTAGAACGTGAGGACCTTCTGCAGCAGCGCGCGCATGGTCTGCATCCGCGTGCTGGAGCCCTGGGTGTAGCGGTACTCCAGCCCCAGCTGCCAGCTGTCGCGGAAGAGCAGGTCCGCGCCGCCGCCGAGCACGAGGGTGTTCCGGTCCGTCGGGCTCAGGCTGTACTGGTAGGTCGCGCCGGAGGTCCCCTGGTCGGCGTAGGCCATGGTGGCCACCCCGCTGTCCGAGAAGTCGCGCTGGTACTCCACGCGCGCGAAGGGCTTGGCCGTCAGGCTCTCATAGGTGTAGAGCAGCGAGCCGCGCAGGCCCAGGGCGAGCCGGGTGGTCGAGAGGTCCTGCTTGAAGTAGACGAGGTCGTAGGCCCCCGCGCCGCTTTCCTCGCTGCGGTCCAGGTGCGTGGAGGCCAGGTCCAGCCGCCCGTATGGGGAGAGCATCAGGCTGCTGGTCTTGAATTCGTAGCCGCCGCTGATCGAGGTGAGCCACTGCGTGCCCTGCCGCTCCGAGGTGGCGTGGGTTCCGGCGGCGCCCACGTAGCGCCGGATGTCGAAGTCCAGGTGGTTCACCCCCACCAGCCCGTCCAGGAAGAAGCCCTCCAGGGGCAGGAAGCTGCCGTAGAACATGACCCCGTAGCTGTCCCCGGTGCTTTTGCTCCCGTCGTCCCCGATGGTCGCGTACTCGTGGCCGTAGCCCACGCCCATGCCCAGGAGCAGTTGGTCGTTGACGCGGAAGTCCATGCCCGCCGAGACGCCCGAGGTGGTGAAGCTCGTGTCGCTGTCCGTGCTGCTGCCGATGGAGATGGCGCCGCCGGTCCAGGCGGAGAGGCCGGTGCCCAGGAGGTCGTCGGTTTCGCTGTCCAGGTTCAGCGAGGGCAGGGGCGCGACGCGCGAGCCGGACCGCTCGGAGGACTTCGCCGCCGCCATGAGCAGGGAGCCGATGTCCCAGCCGCCGGACAGGCCGCCGAATCCCGAGATCCCCAGGCCGGAGGCCAGGGCCGAGAGGGGCGGGGTTTCGCTGTTTCGGGCGGCCGCGCCGGGGCCCCAGGCCTTGGCGTCCCAGGTCCGGGGCGGGAAGGGCGTGGCCGGGCCGGTCTGGCCGTTGCCGGGGCTCCAGCCCGTGGAGCCGCTGGACCGGCCTCCGGTCCTGGCCTGCGGTGGCGGGGCCCCGTTCCGCGTGGGCTCGGGCCGGTCGTGCAGGTCTTCCAGACGTGACTGGAAGTTGCTGATCTGGGCCTTGGCGAAGCGGTTGGCGGCGGTCACCTGGGCGGAGACCAGCCCCTGCACGGTCGCGTCCTGGGCCGGGTTGGGCCGCGCCTGCACCGTGATGGTCACGGTGGCCGGGGCCGACGTCCCGCCGGAGTTGGTGGCGGTGTAGGCGAAGCTGTCCGCCCCGATGTAGCCCGTGGTGGGGGTGTAGGTGATGCTCGTGCCGCCGACCGTGGCCGTGCCGTGGCCCGGCGCGCTGGTTACGGCCACGCTGGCGGGCGCGCCGCCGGTGACGTTCAGGGGGATGGCGTTGCCCGAGCTGTCGGCCAGTACGTTGACGCTCACCGCCCCGGCCACGGGAGCCAGGGCCGTGACGGTGACGGACACGACGGCCGGGGCCGAGGTGCCGCCCGCGTTGGTGGCGGTGTAGGTGAAGCTGTCCGCGCCGGAATAGCCCGAGACCGGAGTGTAGGTGATGCCCAGGCCGACGACCGCGGCCGCGCCGTGGCCGGGCGCGGCCGCCACGGCCACGCTGGCGGGCGCGCCGCCGGTGATGCTCAGGGGAACGGCGTTGCCCGCGCTGTTGTAGGCCACGCTGGTGCTCACGGCGTTGGCCACCGGGGCCAGGGGATTCACGGCCAGGGTATAGCCCTGGGAGCCGGTGAAGTGCGAGGCGCTGGCGTCCGTGGCCGTGACCGTGAAGGTGGAGGAGCCCTCGACGACGCAGGCGCCGGAGAGCACACCCGCCGCCGAGAGGCTCATGCCCGCGGGCAGGGCTCCGCTGGTGACGGCGAAGGTGTAGGGCGCGGTGGAGCCGCCGGCCGTCAGGGTCTGGCTGTAGGCCGCGCCGCTGATCGCGGCGGGCAGGCTGGTGGGCGAGATGGTCACGGTCGGCCCGGCCACGGTGAAGCTCTGGTTCACCTGGGGAGCGGGGAGGTAGGTGGCGTCGCCCGCCTGGTCGGCGTTGATGGTGCAGGCGCCGGTGTTGACGAAGGTGAGCGCCCCGGCCCCGGTGATGGTGCACACGGCCGGGGTGGCCGAGCTGAAGCCGACCGTGAGCCCGGAGCTGGCCGTGGCCGAAAGCGTGGGCGACGTGCCGTAGGTCTGGGTGCCGGGGTTGGCGAAGCTGATGGTTTGGCCGGACTTGGGCGTCACTCCGGCGGACGCGGCCGAGGCCGGTCCGGTGCCCGCCGAGTTGGTGGCCGTGACGGTGAAGGTGTAGCTCGTGCCGTTGGTCAACCCGCTCACCGTGATGGGGCTGGCCGCGCCCGTGCCGGTGTTGCCTCCCGGGCTCGCGGTGACGGTGTAGGAGGTGATGGCCGCGCCGCCGGTGGAGGCCGGGGCGGTGAAGCTCACCGTCGCCTGGTGATCCCCGGCGGTGGCCGCGCCGATGGTGGGCGCGCCGGGGGCCACCGGAGCCACGGTGAAGCTCTGGCTCACCTGGGGCGCGGGGGCGTATGTGGCGTCGCCCGCCTGGTCGGCGTTGATGGTGCAGGCGCCGGTGGCGACGAAGGTGAGCGCCCCGGCCCCGGTGGTGGTGCACACGGCCGGGGTGCCCGAGCTGAAGCTGACCGCGAGCGTGGAGCTGGCCGTGGCCGACAGGGTGGGCGACGTGCCGAAGTCCTGGACGCCGGGATTGGCGAAGGTGATGGTCTGCGGGGTCTTCACCGTCACGGTGATGGTGCGGGTGGCGGTGGCTTCGCCGTCGCCGACCTGCACGGTGAAGGTCTCCGTGCCCGTGTAGCCCCCGGCCGGGGTGTAGGTGATGCTGCCGCCGGGGGCGATGTCCGTGCCGCCGGAACTCGCGGTGGCCCCGGAAAAGCTCAGGGTCCCGCCGTGGTCCGGGGCCACGCTCTGGCTCCAGGTCAGGGTCTGGCCGGAGCTCGTGTCGCTCACGTGCAGCAGGTCCTTCACGTCCGTGGCGGCCGCGTCGCGCACCACGGAGAGGGTCGTGGTCGCGCCGACGAAGGCGGGCGCGATGTTGCAGGCGGAGGTGGCGAACGTCACGTCGTCGCCGTTGTAGGGCAGCCCGCCCATGGTCGCGGTCACCCGGTAGTGGTAGGTGGTGCCGCAGGTCAGGCCGGTGACGGCCGCGCTGACCGGGGTGTTGCTCGAACCCGTGACCGGGCTTTCAGCGGCGGTGGCCGTGCTTCCGTACGCGGTGGTCAGGCCGTAGCCGAAGGTGACGGCCGCGCTGCCGCCCTGGGGATTGACCACGCCGTTCAGGGTCGCCCCGGTGGAGGTGATGGCGCTGGCGGCGCTGGTGGTGGCGGAGGCGAAGTCGTAGCTGACGTTGTCCACGTAGGGGTCCAGCCGCTCGCTGGCGACGATCCGCACCTCGTCGAGGCCGATCCAGAGCGAGCCCGGGGTGTAGGACAGCCAGCCGTAGCCCACCTGCGGCATGGTCTGCGGGCCGCTGTCGTAGATCTTGGTCCCTCCGCTGTAACCCTGGATGGTGACGCTGACCGCCGCATGGATGCCGCCGCCATTGTCCGTGTAGTTGCAGAGCGCGACCCCGTTGAAGTTGAACTTCCCGCCCCCGGTCCGGGCGATGTCGATCTCCCGGACGGTTCCAAGGTCGCTCGGCCAATCCGTGATGAGGCAGCCGTCGCCCATCGGGTTCACGCTCGCATCGAAACCGCCGTCGACCGACCAGCGGCTCAGGCCGACGACGGAGCGGGAGCCGTCGCGCAGGGTGTAGTCCAGGCCGCGGTAGCCGGCCGGGTTGGCGTCGAGCGGGCCGAGGTCGGTCTGGAAGTTTTCGGTGGTCAGGGCCAGGGCCGAGGTCGGCAGGAGCCAGAGCGCGAACAGGACCAGGGCGGCGAGGAGTCCCCGGCGCGAAGGCCGGGGCCCCCGCCCCCCGTGTCGCGGCGTCCTGGCCGCCGGGCCTCGCGGCCCCGTGATGCGTGCTCCGCGCTCCATCCGGTCCCGGCTAGTCTCCCGGCCTTGGCGGGTAGACGCCCTGGAAGGCGATGCAGAACCGCAGGGCCAGGTGCGGCTGTTGGTTCTCGTGCTTCTCCATCCTGGGGTTGGTGAACGACGAGATCGCGCCCGCGCCCATTTCCTCGATGTGCTCCGTCTCCGATGCGTAGGCCTTGAACTCGCTTGTCCGCCCCGCTAGGCAGCCTCTCCCGAGGGTATGCTGGGCCGCCACGGTATTGTTCGCCTTCACGGGGATGGAGCAGAGCTGATGCCTGTGCTGGGGGAAGTGCTCAACGGTCGCCATGCTCGCGGGAACGCCGATGGTCTGGCCCAGCTGCCGGGCGCTGAGCCCCTTGCCCTCTCCCGCGCCGCCGGGAATCCGGCCGTTCAGGTTGGGCAGGGCGAAGGTGGTCCTGCCGTCCCCGCCGTAGCGGTTGCCGATGAGCGCATGGAGCGCCGCCGTGTCCGGGGACGCGACCTGAAGCAGCTGCCCGTCGCAGCTCATCCAGCCCGCGGGCGTCGCGCCGTGGGCGAACAGGCGTATCTCGGCGATGAATTGGTCCGCCATCTCCGTTTCCTCCCTATTCCCGGCCGTCGGGCTGCGGGACGGTCCCCGTCAGGGCGATGCAGAAGTTGATCACCAGCGAAGGCTGCATGTTGTTGTGCTCCGCGCTGCCGCCCGCATTCGACACGCTGGCCTGATGCAGGCTGCCGGGGGTGGTTTTTTCCGGCTTGTTGGGCGAGTATGGTTTCTTGTCGGCCGCGGGCATGGCGGCCAGCATGTGGCCCGCGGGAGAGGCATCTATTCCCTCGGAGCCTACGGCGAAGAGCTGGTGCGAGTGGGAGTAGAACTTGTCCGCCAGCGAGACGCGCTCCTGTCCGCCGGACACGCCGATGGGAGTGGCGCTGTTCTGCGCGCCGATGGCGGTCCTGCCCCGCAGGTCCGGGATGTTGAACGTGGTGTCCGTGGCGCCGAAGGCTCCGTTGAGCAGGTGCGCCAGCGCCGGGTATTGGGTGATGGGCAGCGACCGTCCGTCGCAGGGGGCCCATCCCTGGGGAACCGCCGGAGAGGCGAACAGGCGGATTTCTCCAAGATACGGCTGTTCCATGGAACTACTCCTTCCCTTCAGCGTCCGCTGTCCGGCCGTCGAGGGCGATGATGAAATTGATGAACATGGTCGGCATCATGTTCTCGTGCGTCATGGGCCTGGGCGCGCCGGTCTTGCCGATGGCCTCCGCGTGCATGGCGTGGGTGGATCCCTCCCTGCGGTACAGATTGAAGGCGATGCTGTCCGCCAGGTAGTTGCCCTTGGGCGTCGAGCTCGTTCCGTCGCGCTTTCCAGAGGCGTCGAGACCGGCTAGCAGGATGGAGTGCGAGTGGACCGGGATGTCGTTCTCGGTCAGCATCACCCGCTCCTCGCCGAGGGACTCTCCGCATCGACGCGGCGTCAGGCCCGGTCCGGTCCCGGCATGGACCGGGACGCGGCCCCGGAAGTCGGGCAGCAGGAATTTGTCCGCCGTGGGGCCCTGGCCGTAGGTGACGCCGATGGCCGCATACAGCGCGGGATACTCGGCGATGGACAGACTGCTCCCGTCGCAGAGCGCCCAGCCCGTCGGGGCGTAGGTTCCCGCGATCATTCTGATTTCCCCGACATACTGGTCCGACATGGCTTCCCTCCGGTGCGGGACTGGTCGTTTTTCCAGGCTTCGTCGTCCTCCGCCGGGCGGCCGCTGCGCGCGGACGGCGGAGTGCTCCGATGATTCTGGAATCACTTCAATCGAATGTGGGAGGTGGAAGTCAAAGATATTTCACGTGAATCCACGTGAAAGATGAGAAAACATACTGAAATAATTGAAAGAGTGGAGAGTTGTCCCTGGCGGGGGACGGTCCGTCCGGCCTACTGATGGAGCGGCCGCAGTCGGTCCAGCGCGCGCCGCAGTTCGTCGCGGCGGCCGGAGTCCGGGCAGGCGGAGAGCACGAACTCCGCCGTGGCCGCGACGCTGCGCCAGCGCGGCTTCTGGGGCAGGGTTTCGGGGCTCAGGTACTTGTCCAGGGTCTGCGTGCGCAGGTAGCCGTCGCGCTCCATGTAGGCGTTCCACAAGCCGGACTGCGCGGCCAGTTCGCCCTTGCCCAGGCCCGTGGCCTCGGTCCAGCAGTCCAGGGCCGCGCGCATCACCCGCACCGCCAGCAGACGGGCGTCCGGCTCCGCGCCGCCGCTGAGCCGGTCGTGGATGCTCTCCAGCAGGGCGTCGACGGCGTTCAGGTCTTCCAGCACGGCGGCCTGCGCGTCGCCATTCTCCGTGGCCGGCAGGGTTTCGGCGATGCGCTGCAGGCGCAGCCGGTTGCCCTCCACCCGGCGCAGCATGGCCGCTGAATCGGCCAGCCCTCCGCCGTCGCCGTCCGTTCCGGCCGGGCCGAGGCTCAACAGCAACAGGGACTCCTCCTCCAGGTCCAGCCGGACGGCGTGCACACGGCAGACGCGAGGGGCCTCGCCGTCCGAGGCGATGTCCACGGCCTCGAAGCTCGCGGCCGCGTCCCCGCCGTCCAGGAGCCGGTCCAGACCCTCCGCGAGGCGGCGGGCGGCGGGCGAGTCCGGCGCGGCCAGGAGCCGGGCCAGGGGTTGGCCGAGGATGTCCTCCGCGCGCCTGTTGGCCAGGGCCTCGAAGGCCTGGTTGCAGAAGGCGATCTCCCGGCTCTGGTTCAGAGCGAACACCGCCTCGCCGACGGCGTCGAGCATGCGCGAGAGCCGGATTTGGCGGAGCCGCAAGTCCTGCTCGGTCTTGCGGCGCATGGCCACCTCGCGCCGCAGGTCGGCGTTCTCCTCCAGCACGCGGTGGGCCCGTCGCAGTTCCAACTGCGTGCCCACCCGGGCCACCAGCTCTTCCCGGGAGAAGGGCTTGGTCACGTAGTCGTTGGCCCCGGCGGCGAAACCCTCCAACACGTCCTCCACGCGGCCCCGGCAGGTGAGCATGACCACGGGCAGGGAGGCCGCGCCGCGCGAGCGGCGGATTTCCCGGCATACGGCATAGCCGTCCTGGCCGGGCATCATCACGTCCAGGAGCACCATTCCGGGCTGGTCGCCCGCGCCCAGGAGGGCCAGGGCCTCCGGGCCGCTCCGGGCGGTCTTGAAGGTGATCTCCGCCAGCGCGAGGCAGGTGGCCACCACGTGCAGGTTCACGGGCTCGTCGTCCACGACCAGCACCTGGTAGTCCCGGCCTGTGGTTCCCTGTGGCGAGGGGCCGTCGTCCAGTCCGAAGGGCGGGTCGACATCCTCGCCGCGGTCCGTCGCGGGCGGCGGCGCGGCTTCCGTCGCGGGGCAGAGCGGCAGGGTGAAGTTGAACACGCTGCCCTGGCCGGGACCGGAGGCGACCGTGAGCTCCCCGCCGTGCAGCTCCACCAGCCGCCTGGCGATGGCCAGCCCCAGGCCCGCGCCGCCGGTGCCCCCGGAATCGTCGGCCGCCAGCTGCGAGTAGGACTCGAAGATGCGCTCCCGGTCGCCGGGGGCGATGCCCGCGCCCGAGTCGGCCACGGAGACCTCCAGACGCTGGCCCAGGACCCGGGCGGAGAGCTCCACCCAGCCGTGCTCCGTGTATTTGATGCCGTTGCCCACGAGGTTGAACAGGATCTGCTCCAGGCGGCCGGGGTCGGCCAGGACCGGCGGCAGATTCTGGGGCAGGCGGTCGCGCAGTTCCAGGCCCTTGTCCGCCGCGAGCCCACGCGTCAGGGCCAGCACGCGCCTGACGGCGGCCTCCAGGCGCACCGGCTCCGGCGCGAGCTTCACGTCCATGTGTTCCAGCCGGGCGTGCTCCAGCACGTCGTCCACCAGGCGGGACAGGCGCTTGCCGCTGTGGGAGAGCATGCGCAGATGCCCCCTGGCGGCCTCGGACATCCCGCCCCCGGCCCCGGCCAGGAGCGAATCCGAGATGCCCACCATGCCCGCCAGCGGGGTCTTCAGTTCGTGGGTGGCGTTGGCCAGGAACTCGTCCTTGAGCCGGTTCAGGCGCAGCAGGCGCTCGTTGGCGGTCTCCAGCTCGCCGGAGAGCCGCTCCACCTTGAGGAAGGCCTGGGAGTAGCGCACGGACATGAACAGCGAGTGCGAGAGGATGAAGACCGGCATGCCGTAGGGCGCGAAGCCCGCCGAGGGGGCCAGGTGCAGGTCGAAGAGGACCTTGCTCAGCTCCGCCCAGGCCAGGGCCAGGTAGCCCGGAGCCAGCAGAAGCGCCCCGCGCTCGCGGCGGAGGAGGTCCGTGGCGAAGGCCGCGAAGAGATAGAGAAAGGCCGTGCGCGTGGCCACGTAGTAGAGCAGGGGAATGCGGCCGAAGGCGCTGGGCCCGCTGACCAGCAGGAAGGCGACGTACGCGCCGCCGAGCAGGATGTAGAAGGCGTTGACCTGGCGGCCGAAGCGCTTGGGGAACAGCGAATGGTAGAGCACCACCATGAGCGGGATGGTGAACCCGTAGGGCAGCAGCGCCAGGTCGATGTGCAGCCGCCAGGGCAGCCGCGTCAGCGCGTTTATGACGAAGCCGCTGGTCGGGCTGAACAGGGTGGCCACGCTCCAGGCCAGGGCGAAGAGGCCGAAGTAGAGGTTGCTCTTGTCGGACCGGCGCATGGCGAAGACCACGAGGTGGTACCCGCCCATGGCCAGCAGGATTCCGGCGATGAGCGCGGCGGTCATCCAGCGCGCGCCGGTCATGCGGCTGATCTGCTCCCGCGCGCCCAGGAGGATGGGGGCGTTCAGGCCGCCCTGGGCGTTGGCGTGGTTCGAGATCACGAGCACGATTTCGCTCTCCGGCCCGAGAGGGCCGAGGTCGGGCATGATGAGGTGCGTGCGCGGAGTCTCGCGGCCGGCGTCCGAGTCGATGTCCCCGCTGGAGCCGACGAGGCGGCCGTCCACCCAGACCCGGCAGACCGAGAGCGGTCCGGAGATGTGCAGGGCGTTCGCCGCCGCGCCGGGCGCGAGGCGCAGCCGCAGCCGGTAGGCGGCCAGGCCGTGGGGCGAGACGGCGGCGCCCAGGGCCGAGGGTCCGCCCCAGAGGGACGGGAGCGGGTAGTGGTCGGCCGGTCCTCCGGGGTTCAGGGGGCCGCGATGGCCGGAGGGCCCGGCGCTCCCCCACAGGAACTCCCACTGCCCGTTCAGCGCGACGTTGCCGTCCCGCTGGAAGTCCCAGCCCGTGAGGTCGATGACCCCGGCCTCGGCCCTCGGCGCGGGACGCGTCCGTTCGCAGCCAGCGAACAGCAGGAGCAGGACGAACAGCCCCAGCACGAGCGGTATTCGCCTGGCGGGAGTCCTGTTCCGGCGGTGGGAGCGGAGGAGCATGGGCAAGCGATAGCGGAGGAAGGATAATACCGCAAGAGAATGCATAGTCCGATGGGCATGTTCGGTGGGGGCGGGACGAGGAGCGCCCGCCGTTCGGATGTGCCCTCCGGGGCGGCCCGGCCGACTGTTTCCTTCCCGCCGCCGCATGTGTTAGTCCTGCGCGTACCCGGTTGGCTCGCTCAGCCGTCGTTTGCCCCGGGGCTCACAATAGTGGAGGGCGGATGCGTTCCCGAGCTGAAAACCTGGCCGCCCTTCGCGCGGCGTTCCGTGAGATCGAGCCGGGCCAGAAGTTCGTGGTGGACGACTTCCGGCCCGAGGACGCCCTGGGCGTGGCCCTGCTCTACCATGCCGTCCACGGCGACGGCTTCGCCGTGGATTCGGTGTATGACCCCGATGCGATCCGCGCCGACGCGCGGGGGGGCGACCTGCACATGGTGGTGGGCCGCACCGAACGCGGAGAGATCGTCGGCCTCTACTGCCTGTTCCGCAATCCCCCGGGACCGCGCATCATGGAGGCCGGAGGCTGGGCGGTGCTTCCCTCCTACCGCAACACCTCGCTGGCCATGCGCCTGGCCCAGCGCATCCACACCCGCCCCCCGGAACGCCTCGGCCTGGACGCGATCTTCGGCCAAAGCGTCTGCGACCACGTGATCACCCAGAAGATGAGCGACAAGTACGGGGCGGTCTCCTGCGCGCTGGAGCTGGACGCCATGCCGCCGCGGCCGGACGCCGGAGGGCCGCCCGCGCGGGTCACGCTTCTGGACGGCGTCATCGTCTTCCGGGACACGCCCCACGCCGTGCATTTGCCGGAGCCGTATGCGCCGGTCCTGCGCGGCATGTACTCCGCCTGGGGCCTGCCCCGCGACCTGCTTCCGGATGAGGGCCCTGCCGGGGCGTCGCGCCTCGCCGCGCAACGCGTGGACGGAGCCTCCCTGGTCCGGTTCAGCGCGGAGGGCTGCGGCCCCGACTTCGCCGACCGGCTGGCGGAACTGGAGCGGGAGAACGCGGATCGCCATGTCCGCCATCTCGTGCTGCCCCTGGACCGGCCGGGAGTGACGCAGGCGGTCCGGGCCGCGCGGCGCGCCGGGTTTTTCCTGGGCGGGCTGCTCCCGCTCTGGACCGGCCACGACGCCCTTCTCCTGCAGAAGCTCGCATTTGCCCCGGACTTTTCCCGGGTGCAGGTGTATACGGACGAGGCCAAGCGCCTTTTGGACGCCGTGCGGAGCGACTGGAGCGCCCCGCGCGCCTGACCGCGACGGCCCGGCCGCGCGGCCGGAACACGACTCATGCCCGAGGAGCCCGCCATGCAAAGCCTTCGCCTGAACGCCGAGGATTACTTCCTGCTGGTCCGCGGACTGGCCTTCGCCGAGATCAAGGCCGCCCGCAACGTCTCCGACGTGTTCGGGGACGAACTGCAACTCGTCCCGGACAGCGCCTTCCAGGACGAGCCGCTGAGCGCCACGCGGGAGGAACTCGTCCGCATGGCCGAGGGCGTGCGCGGCTTCTTCGGGCTGGGCGAACAATCGGTCGCGGAACTCGTGGCGACGCCGACCCCGGGGGGCTGGGCGGAACTGGTGGAGCGCGCCGCGGGGCCGCGCCCGGAGGTGGTGACGTTCTTCACTTCCGGCAGCACGGGCAAGCCCAAGCCCATTCTCCGCAAGTTCTTCCATCTGGAGCAGGACGCCCACCATCTGGGCCGCATGCTCGGCGGGGCCAGGCGGGTGGTCGCCCTGGTTCCTCCCCACCACATCTATGGGTTCATCTACACCATCCTCATCCCCAAGGTGCTGGGCGCGCCCTGCGTGATCAAGCGTTTCCAGCGCCCCGCCGCCATCGTCCGGAGCCTTGAGCCCTTCGACGCCGTGGTGGGCATCCCCCTGCTCTGGAAGCTCTGCTCCGAAACCAAGGAACGCTTCCCGGCCTCGGTCGTCGGCGTCACCTCCACCGGCCCCTGCCCGGCGGAGGTCATCCACGCCCTGCGCCGCCAGGGCCTGTCCGTGATGAACGAGATCTACGGCTCGTCCGAGAGCGGGGCCATGGGCCACCGGCAAAGTCCGGAGGCGCCGCTGACCCTCATGGCCACCTGGAAGCGGCTGGGCGGGAACCGCTTCGCCCGGGAGATGGAGGACGGCTCCCTGTCCGAGCCCTTCGAGTTCCAGGACCAGCTGGAATGGCTGGACGAGACGCGCTTCACCGTCCAGAAGCGCCTGGACAGCGCGGTGCAGGTGGCGGGCATCAACATCTATCCGGCGCGCGTGCGCGAGGCCCTGCTGGAGCACCCGGAGGTGGAGGACTGCGCCGTGCGGCTCATGCGGCCGGAGGAGGGCGACCGGCTCAAGGCCTTCGTGGTGCCCAAGGCGGGCCGCGAGAGCGGAGCGGAGCTTTCCGACGCGCTCCTGCGGCATCTCGCCTCCCGCGTCGGCCCCCTGGAGCAGCCCCGGTCGATCCTGTTCGGGCCGGAACTGCCGCGCAACGAGATGGGCAAGCTGGCCGACTGGACCATCGAGACGCGGCGGCTGGGCCAGACCCTGGACCAGGCGCTCCAGCGCCTGGAGCGCGAGCACGTCCCGGTCCAGCCGGGGCAGGAGTTCGCCGTGGACGCCTTCCAGCCCGGCGACGCCTGGGGCGTGGCGCGCCTGTTCTACGCCGAGCACGGCCGGTCCTTTCCCTTCGAGGCGTACTACATTCCCGAGCGGCTGCGGGAGGAGCATCGGCTGGGCCTGCTGCACAGCGCCGTGGCCCGCACGCCCACGGGCGACATCGTGGGCTTCGGCAGCTGCTTCCGCAGCTCCGCGCCGTATCACGGGGTGTACGAGATCGGCGCCCACCAGGTGCTCGCGGACTACCGCGCCGCCCGCGTGGGATTCGCCCTCCAGGAGTACATCAAGGACGTGCTCCTGCCGGGCCGCCGGGTGGAGGTCTTTTTCAGCGAGGCGCCCTGCCACCAGGTGGTGACCCAGAAATTCGCCGCCATGAGCGGGTTCCGCGAGACGGCCCTGGAGATCGGGCTGATGCCCGCCGACGCCTATGGCCCCACCGAGCACCCGGAGGACCGCGTCTCGGCCCTGCTGCTCTTCGGCGGCCGCGAGGACGCGCCGCGCGATATCCACTGTCCGGAGCGCCACATGGAGGCGGCGGCCTATTTCCTGGAGGGGACCGGAGTTCGGCGCACCCTGCTGGCCGCCCAGGGCACGCCCCCGGACGGGCATTGCACCCGGGCCTCCACCGAGCACTTCACCTTCGCCCAGGTGGCCCGCATGCACGTGCAGACCCTGGGACAGGACTTCGAGGCCACCCTGGACGGCTTCGAAACCCAGGCGGGCAGCCGCGGGGCCAGGGTGCTCCAGGTCTTCCTCAACCTGGGCGAGGCCTGGTGCCACACGGGCCTGGAGGCCTTGCGCCCGCGCGGCTACTTCCTGGGCGGGCTCCTGCCGCGCTGGTTCGACGACGACGGCCTGCTGCTCCAGAAGGTGCTGGACATGCCCGCCTTCGACTCCATCAAGCTCTATTCCCAGCGGGCCCACCGCATCCTGGACCTCATCCGCCGCGACATCGAGTCCAACCCGGCCTGCCGCGCCCCGCGCCGGGCCAAGGCCCCGGCCCTGGCGGAAACCGCTGGATTCCGCGCCTCGGAGATCGCCGAGGTGAGCATCGCGGGCGAAGGCCTGACCGTGGAGGAGGTGGTGGCCGTGGCCCGCCACGGAGCCGCCGCCCGGCTGACGCGGGACGAGGGCGCGCTGGCCCGCGTCGAATCCTCGGCCGCGTTCATCGAGTGGGCCGTGCGCACCGGCGAGCCCATCTACGGGGTGAACACGGGCTTCGGCGGCATGGCCAACATCGCCATCAAGGAGCAGGACCTCTGCGACCTGCAGAACAACCTGCTGCGTTTCCTCAACGTCTGCGCGGGCGACCACCTGCCCCAGGAGGACGTGCGCGCGGGCATGCTGCTGCGGGCCAACTCCCACATGCGGGGCGTCTCCGGCGTCCGCCGGGAGCTCATCGAGCGGCTGCTGCTCTTCCTGAACAACGGCGTGACGCCCCTGGTGCGCGACATGGGCTCCATCGGCGCCAGCGGCGACCTGGCCCCCCTGGCCTCGATCACCGGAGCGCTCGTGGGCGCGGACGCCTGCTTCCGGGTCTCCATGGGCGGGGAGGAGGTGAGCTGCCTGGAGGCGCTGGAGCGCCTCGGGCTGAAGCCCCTGCCCCTGGGCCCCAAGGAGGGCCTGGGCATGGTCAACGGCACCTCGGTGATGACCGGCATCGCCGCCAACTGCCTGTACGACGCGCGCAAGCTGGTCGCCCTGTCCCTGGGCTTCCACGCCCTGGCCGTCCAGGCGCTCGTGGGCTCCAACCAGTCCTTCCACCCCTTCATCCACCAGCACAAGCCGCACCCGGGCCAGGTCCTGGCGGCGGAGATCATGCTGGGCCAGCTGCGGGGTTCGTCCATGTGCCGCGACGAGCTGGACGGCCATCACGGCATCGTGGACGGCCAGCCCGCCCAGGACCGCTACTCGCTGCGCTGCCTGCCCCAGTTCCTCGGCCCGGTGCTGGAGGCGGTGGCCCGGACGCGGCGCACCCTGGAGACGGAGATCAACTCCGCCAACGACAACCCGCTCATCGACGGCGAGGGCTGCCTGAGCCTGCACAGCGGCAACTTCCTGGGGCAGTACGTGGCCGTGTCCATGGACCACCTGCGCTACTGCCTGGGCCTCATGACCAAGCACATGGACGCCCAGATCGCCCTCATGGTGGCCCCGGAGTTCAACGGCGGCCTGCCCGCGTCCCTGGTGGGCAATCCCGCGCGGACGGTGAACATGGGCCTCAAGGGCCTGCAGATCGCCGCCAACTCCATCATGCCCCTGGTCTCGTTCTACGGCGCGCCCATCGCGGACCGCTTCCCGACCCACGCCGAGCAGTTCAACCAGAACATCAACAGCCAGGGCTTCAACGCCGCCACCCTGGCCCGCAAGTCCCTGCGGGCGCTGGAGGCCTACGTGGCCATGTCGCTCATCTTCGGGGTCCAGGCCGTGTCGCTGCGGGCCTTCCGCATGACCGGGACATACGACCCGACCCCGTTGCTCTCCCCGGCCTCGGGGGCCCTGTACGAGGCGACGCTGGCCGCCCTCGGCCGCGCGCCCGGCGCGGAGCGCCCGCTCGTCTGGAACGACGACGAGCAGTCCCTGGAACAGCTGGTCCTGGCCCTGCGGGCCGACATCGCGGCGGACGGCGGCGTGGTCCGGGCCGTGGGCGACGCGGTGGTCAAACTGGGCTAGCGCCGACGGCCCGCGGCAAGACGCGGAGCCCAGCCCCGGCGATGGCGGGCGACGCCTCCACGGGAGGAGGGGACCCGCCAGCAGCAACGAAAAAGGGCTTGCGGATTTCTCCGCAAGCCCTTGTCGTCCGTGGTGCCGAGGGACAGAATCGAACTGCCCACACGGGGATTTTCAGTCCCCTGCTCTACCAACTGAGCTACCTCGGCACGGGTGAGAAGCGGTTATTAACGAATCCGGCGGTCCTTTGCAACCCCTTTGTGGCGGGGCGGCGTGGAATCAGGCCGGAGTCTCGTCCTCCAGGGGTTTGCCCAGTTCGCGCAGGCGCTTGGCATAGGCCAGGCGCAGGGCCTCCATGTAGGCCGGGTCCACCGGCCCCTTCCAGGTGCTCACCTCGGTGAAGCGCTTGGGAATGCGCACGGCCTCGGGATTGAAGCCCGTGGCGAAGCGGGTGCGCCAGCGCAGCCGCCGGATGTGCTCCCCGACCTCGGCCATGTTCCGGGCCAGCGTCGTATAGCCCACGCTCTCCAGGGCCTGGGCCAGGAGCTCGTCCTTGTACACGCCCCGGGCGAAGAGGCAGGAGACCATGGAGGTCAGGAAGGACCGGCCGGACTCGTCGGCCACCAGGAACTCCACGCCCTTGTCTACGTCCTTCTCGTCGTGCTTCTGGTCCCAGGAATAGGCCGCCGAGTCCAGGTGCGAGTGCCGGAAGCCCAGGGCCTGGGCCACGAAGTAGAGTTCGCCCGTGGCGTAGCCCGCCATCTCCTGGCCCAGGACGCAGGCGAAGTCCGCGCCGCCGTACTTGTCCGCCGCCACCAGCGCGCCCCGGCCCAGGTCGCGGTAGAACTCGTTGGCCGCCCGGCCCAGATGCTCCACGGCCCGGGCGTAGGCGTCGGCGTCGCCGAAGGCCAGGGGCTCCAGGGCCTGCTCCGGCGTGACCAGGCCCTTTTCCAGGGCCTCGGTGGCCCAGGCCAGGGCCACGCCCGCGCCCATGACGTCCAGGCCCTGCTTCTCCACCGCGTCCACGATGCGCAGCACGTCGAAGGCGCTGGTCACGCCGAGCATGGAGCCCACGGCGAAGATGAGCTCGTAGTCGTAGGACACCTGGCGGTAGAGCCAGCGGTTGTCGGCCATGAACTTCTCGCGCACGAAGCCGATGTGCACGCAGCCCACGGGGCAGCCCGCGCAGGCCGCGTTGCGCAGCAGGGTCTCCTCGGCGAAGCGTTCGCCGGAGATGCCCTCCACCTTCGGGTCCGCGGTCTGCTGGAGGTTGCGCCAGGGCAGGGACTTCAGCTCGTTGAGCGCGGCCACGTTCCCGGCGGTGCCGAGGTTGTGGTACTTGCTCATCATCTGGGTGTCCGTGAGCTGGCGGTGGATCTCCTTGAAGAGCTTGGGGTAGTCCTTGGACACCGCGCCGCCGCAGGCCGCGCCGCCCTGGTCGAAGGGGAAGTCCGCGTCGCCCCGGATGGCCACGGCCTTGACGTTCTTGGCTCCCAGCACCGCGCCCGAGCCCAGGCGGCCGAAGTGGCGGTAGGTGTCCACGTTGATGCAGGCCAGGGCCGACCGGTTTTCGCCCGCCGGGCCGATGCGCAGGATGCTCCGGTGGCCCGAGCCGCCGGACATCTGGCGCAGCCGCTTGGCCACGCCCAGGGCGTCCATGCCCCAGAGGAACTGGGCGTCCCTGAGCTCCACCCGGCGCGAGCCCACCACGAGCACCGCCGGCCGCGCGGCGCGGCCCACCAGCACCAGGGCGTCGTAGTCCGCGAAGCGCAGGGCCAGGGCCGAACGGCCCCCGGCGTGGCTCTCGGCGTATTGGTCGTGGTAGGGCGACTTGAAGGCCGCCACGGTCTTGCTCATGAGCGGGAAGTAGCCGGTGAGCGGGCCGATGGCCAAAATGAAGGGCTGCGCCGGGTCGTCCCAGGGCCGGTCCGGGCGGCCGTAGAGGTTGAAGAGCAGGGCGGCCAGGCCCGAGCCTCCGGCCACCTCGTCGCGGCCGTCGATCTTGGCCACCTTGCCCTTGCCCGCCGCCAGGTCCATGACGAGCACGCGGAAGTGGTCGCGGATCATGCGGGCACCTCCTTGTCGCCGGAGCGCAGCGCCTCCGTCTCGACCATCTCCAGGCAGTCGTGGGGGCAGTACTCCACGCAGCGGCCGCAGTGGATGCAGACGTAGGGCGCGCCCTCGAAGTCCACGGCGATGGCGTCCACCGGGCAGGCCTCCACGCAGGCCCCGCAGCGGATGCAGAGGTCCTTCTTGACCACCACGCCGCCGCCCTTGCGTGGGGAGTAGGCCCCGGTGGGGCAGGCCGCGGCGCAGGGCGGCGGATCGCAGGCCAGGCAGGTCAGGGCCTGGAAGCCCGTGGAGATGCCGCCCGAGGAGTGGATGCGGATGCCCGCCGAGGACCAGGACAGGCGCTTGTGCACGAGCCTGGCGCAGGCCAGGGAGCAGGAATTGCAGCCGATGCAGCGCTCCATGCGCGCGGCCGAGAGGATCTTCATGTCGCGGCTCCGGGACGAGGTGCTTGCGGCGGGCCGCACGGACTGGTCCCGCCTCTTTTCAGGCTGACACGGAAGCGGCCCGGAGGCAAGGGCGTTATAACCAATGCGGCGCGGGATCAGGCCGGGCGCGGCTCCAGGTCCAGGACCATGTCCACCATGCTCTCGTCGTGCGGGTCCGGGTGGATGGCGAAGCCGAACTTGCGGGCCAGGCCCTGCATGGCCTTGTTCTCCACCAGGGTCTGGCCGGTGATGTTCCGCGTGCCGCGCGACGCCGTGTAGTGGATCATCTTCTGGAACAGCAGGCTGCCCAGGCCCGAGCCCTTGAGGTCCGAGCGGATGACGATGGCGAATTCGGCCTCGGAGTTGTCCGGCCGGGTCGACGTGCGCACCACGCCCAGGGTCTCGGGCCGCCCGCGCTCGTCCTGGGCCGTGGCGATGAAGGCCATCTCGCGGTCGTAGTCGATCTGGGTGAAGCGGGCCATGTCCTTGTGGTCGAAGTCGCGGCGCACCACGCCGAAGAAGCGCAGACGCAGGTCCTCGTCGCTGAGCCGGGAGATGAACTCCAGGTGGGCCGGTTCGTCCTCGGGCCGGATGGGGCGCAGGGTGACCTTGCGGCCCTGCTTGGTGACCACGCATTCCTCCAGCTCGCGGGGATAGGGCCGGATGGCCAGGCGGCCCTGGCCGTCGCCCGCGTAGGGCGTGAGCCGGATGCGCGCGCCCAGGGCCAGCACGCCCAGGTCGTCGGCGTAGAGCGGATTGATGTCCAACTCGGCGATCTGGGGCACGTCGATGAGCAGCTGGGAGACCTGGATGAGGGTCAGGCTGACGTCGTCCAGGTCGGCGGCCGGATGGTCCGGGGTGCCGGAGAGCAGGCGCGAGATGCGCGTGCGCGAGACGAGCTCGCGGGCCAGGCTCATGGACAGGGGCGGCATGGCCAGGGCGCTGTCCTGGATGAGTTCGCGGGCCATGCCGCCGTGGCCGAAGCGGATCACCGGGCCGAAGGTCGGGTCCACGGCCGCGGAAATGAACAGTTCGTGGGCCCCGGGGCGGCGACCCATCTTCTGCACGGTGAAGCCCTCGATGTAGGCGTCGGGCCGCTCGCGGGAGACGCGGGCGAGCATGCCCGCGCAGGCCTCCCAGACCTTTTCCGCGCTCTCCAGGTCGAGGATCACCCCGCCCACGTCGAAGGGCTGGGAGATTTGCGGGGAGCGGAGCTTCACGGCCACGGGGTAGCCCAGCTCGTCGGCGGCGATGACCGCCTCGCGGGCCGAGACCGCGATGCGCGTCTCCACCACCGGGATGCCGTAGGCCGCCAGCACGTCCTTGGCCTCGGGCTCGGTGAGCCCGTCGCGGCCTGCCCGCATGGCCTTGAGCACGGCCTCGCGGGCCGTGGTGGTGTCCGGGAAGAAGTCCGTGGGCAGGGAGTCCGGCGTCTCGATGAGCAGTTCCTGGTTCTTCTGGTACTCGACCATGTAGAGGAAGGCGCGGATGGCCGTGTCCGGCGTCTCGTAGGTGGGGATGCCCGCGTCCGAGAGCCGGGCCCGGGCGCGCCCGGCCGAGCCCGACCCGAGCCAGGAGGCCAGGACCATGCGCTTGACCCGCTTGAGGGTCTCGGCCACGGCCTGGGCCACCTCCTCGTCGGCCAGCCCGGCGAAGGGCACGTGCATCACGAGCACCGCGTCCACGCCCGGGTCCTTGACCAGGACCTTGAGGGCCTCGGAGTATTCCTTGCCGCCCGCGTTGTAGGGGACGCCCACCGGATTGGCGTGGGCCCAGGAGCCGCCGAGGGCCTTGTCCAGGGCCTCGCGGGTGTCGGCGGAGAGTTCGGCCAGCCGCCCGCCGCCGCGCAGCAGGGCGTCGGCGGCCTGGACCCCGGCGCTGCCGCCGTTGGTCAGGATGGCCAGGCGGTCGCCGCGCACGGCCTTGGGCTGGGCCAGGGTCTGGGCCGCGTCGAACAGGCCGTCGATGCTGTCCACGCGGAGCATGCCCGCGCGGCGGAAGGCCACGTCGTAGACGTCGTCCGAGCCCAGCTCGGCCTGGGCCAGGGCGGCCTGGACCTCGCGCAGGGCCAGGCCCGGGCGCATGACCACCACGGGCTTGTTGCGCGAGGCCGCGCGGGCCGCGGACATGAAGGCCCGGGCGTCGTGGGTGGACTCCACGTAGAGCAGGATGGAGCGGGTCAGCGGGTCCGAGGCCAGGTAGTCGAGGATGTCCGAGAAGCCGACGTCCAGGCGGCTGCCCAGGGAGACGATGTGCGAGAAGCCGATGCCCTGGGACATGGCCCAGTCGAGGACCGCCGTGTACAGGGAGTCGGACTGGGAGATGAAGGCGATGCGGCCGGGCAGGGCCTTGGCGTGGGCGATGCTGGCGTAGAGGTTCACGGCCGGAACCATGAAGCCCAGGCACTTGGGCCCGAGCACGCGGATGTCCGGCGGGTTGGCCACGGAGCGTATGGTGTGGGCCACGTCGGCCCGCTCCTCGGCGTCCATGCCCGCGTATCCGGCGGCCAGCAGGACCACGGCCTTGGTGCCGAACTCCTTGAGCCGCATGAGGATTTCCGGGACCTCGGGCAGGGGGTTGCAGACGATGGCCAGGTCCGGGGTCTTGGGCAGCTTCTGCACCCCGGGGTAGGTGAGCACGCCGGCGATGGCCTCGGCCTCGTCGGACACGGGCATGACCGGGCCCAGGAACCCGCCGGTCATGATGTTGCGCATGACGATGTTGCCCGGATTCTGGGGCTCGTTGGTGGCCCCGATGACGGCCACGGACTTGGGATTGAACATGTGTTCGAGGTTGCTGATGCCCATGCGCCCCTCGCGGTCGGCGGTTTGCTCCGGGATGTCCGGGGCAGGATAGCCCGAAGGCGGCGGCCGAGGCAACCGAAGAACCTAAAGATATCTTAACGGCCGGTCGATAAAAGGGGAAAGCAAGGAGCGAGAGCATGGCCATCAACGCGATCGGCGCCGGGTTGGTGCAGGGAACCAGCGTGTTCCAGCTGGCCGGTTCCGGGGACGCCTCGGACGATACGACCAAGACCACGGCCTCCGGCGATACGGTGAGCATCTCCGAGCAGGGCAAGTCCCTGGCCCTGGCCGCCCAGACGGGCTCGGCCGACAAGACGGAGGACTCCAAGTCCGCCGACGAGCAGGCCAAGGACAACATCCAGAAGCGGATCAAGGAGGTCCAGAAGGAGATACAGGAACTCCAGGGCCGCACCGACCTGTCCGAGGAGCAGAAGGAGAGCCGCCTGCAGGCCCTGCAGACCGAACTCATGAGCCTGTTGAGCGAGCTGCAGAAGTACTCCGGCGGCAACCGCAACCCCGGCGGCACCCGGGCCGAGGGCTTCGCCAACAGCCTGACCTAGGGCGCTCCGCCAACGAAAAGCAATGTGGAAGGACGGCGCGGCCGTCCTTCCGCTTTTTTGGGGACCGCCCTTTCGGGCGGTCTCTTTTTCGCCGTCCGCCGTTCACCCCCGCATTTCGCCGTTCACCGGAAAATATCTGGACCGGAAATGAAAATGGGGTAGAGCGGGTCCGTGGCCGCGCGGTTCCCCGGGCGACCCCTGGAGGCAGTCTTTCCTCGCAACACAGCAGGAGTGTGTCCACATGAGTGATGAACGCAAGATCGAGAGCATGATGAAGGAAGGCCGGGTCTTCGAGCCCCGCGCGGACATGCAGGCCCAGGCCTGGGTCAAGAACATGGCCGAGTACGAGGCGCTGGCCAGGCGCGCGGACGAGGACCCCGAGGGCTTCTGGGGCGAGCGGGCCAAGGAGCTCGTGACCTGGTTCAAGCCCTGGAACAAGGTCATGGACTGCGACCTGCACAAGCCCGAGGTCAAGTGGTTCGTCGACGCCAAGCTGAACGTCTCCCACAACTGCCTGGACCGCCACCTGACCGACGGCCGCCGCAACAAGGCGGCCATCATCTGGCAGGGCGAGCCCGAGGACGACGTCAAGGTCTACACCTACCAGATGCTCCACCGCGAGGTCAGCCGCTTCGCCAACGTCCTGAAGAAGAAGGGCGTGAAGAAGGGCGACCGCGTCTCCATCTACCTGCCCATGATCCCCGAACTGGCCGTGGCCATGCTGGCCTGCACCCGCATCGGCGCGATCCACTCCGTGGTCTTCGCCGGATTCTCGGCCCTGAGCCTGCAGAACCGCATCCAGGACTGCCAGGCCAAGGTGCTCGTCACGGCCGACGCGGTGCTGCGCGCGGGCCGGGCCATTCCGCTCAAGTCCAACGCCGACGAGGCCCTCAAGGAGTGCCCCTCGGTGGAGCAGGTGGTGGTGGTCAACCGGGCCAAGACGAGCATCAACATGGTCGAGGGCCGCGACACCTGGTGGCAGGAGGAGATGGCCGCCGAGGACGTCTCCGACGTCTGCCCGGCCGAGGAGATGGACGCCGAGGATCCGCTGTTCATCCTCTACACCTCCGGCTCCACGGGCAAGCCCAAGGGCGTGGTGCACACCACCGGCGGCTACCTGACCTACGCCGCGCACACCACCCAGTGGGTCTTCGACCTCAAGGACGAGGACGTCTACTGGTGCACGGCCGACGCGGGCTGGATCACCGGCCACACCTACATCGTCTACGGCCCGCTGGCCCTGGGCGGCACCTCGATCATGTTCGAGGGCGTGCCCTCCTGGCCCAAGCCGGACCGCTTCTGGAAGATCGTCGAGAAATACCGGGTGAACATCTTCTACACCGCGCCCACGGTCATCCGCGCGCTCATGCGCGAGGGTTCGGACTGGACCAGGCGCAACGACCTGGGCAGTCTGCGGGTGCTCGGCAGCGTGGGCGAGCCCATCAACCCCGAGGCCTGGATGTGGTATCACGAGCACATCGGCGGCTCGCGCATCCCGGTGGTGGACACCTGGTGGCAGACCGAAACCGGCGGCATCATGATCTCGGCCCTGCCCTACGCCACCCCGCTCAAGCCCGGCTCGGCCACCAAGCCCCTGCCCGGCGTGGCCGCGGACATCATCCGCGCCGACGCCACGGACGCCGGGGCCGACGAGGGCGGCCACCTGGTCATCAAGAAGCCCTGGCCGGGCATGCTGCGCGGCGTGTTCGGGGACCCCGAGCGCTACAAGAAGACCTACTTCGAGCGCTTCGCGGGCATGTACGAGTCCGGCGACGGCGCCCGCAAGGACGAGGACGGCTACTTCTGGATCATGGGCCGCCTGGACGACGTGATCAACGTCTCGGGCCACCGCCTGGGCACGGCCGAGATCGAGTCCGCCCTCGTGGCCCACAAGGACGTGGCCGAGGCCGCGGTGGTGGGCATGCCCCACGCCATCAAGGGCCAGAGCATCTACGCCTACGTGACGCTCAAGGGCGACGTGGAGGAGTCCGACGACCTGCGCAAGTCCCTGGTGACCTGGGTGCGCAAGGAGATCGGCCCCATCGCCACCCCGGAGGTCATCCAGTTCGCCGACGGCCTGCCCAAGACCCGCTCGGGCAAGATCATGCGCCGCATCCTGCGCAAGATCGCGGCCGGACAGGTGGAGGACTTCGGCGACACCTCGACCCTGGCCGATCCCACCGTGGTCACCGCGCTCATCGAGGGCAAGAACGCCCTGCTGGGCCGCTAGGCCGCGCCGCTTCCGAGGAAAGACGGCGGGCCTCCGCGCATCCGGCGCGGGGGCCCGCCTTTTCGTGGCGCGGGCGAAGGCCGCCATGGTTGAAGTCTCGCTGTGGTGCTGGTAGTTTCCCCTCGGGGCGGCCGGATCGTCCGGCGGCTTCGAGCCCGGCGCGGCCGGGTGCGGGAATTCCTGAATGGCGCATCCCCTGCGGGGTCTGGTCCGTTTCGCGGCCCTGGGCCTCGTCCTTCTCCTCTTCCTGGCTGGCCCGGCCCGGGCCCAGAGCCTGTCCCTGAACAACCTGGTGGTGGACAACCAGGCGGGCAGCTTCATGGCCCGCTTCGGCGTGGTCGTGGAGGGCATCGAGGACGTGGCCCTGAACCTGGACAACGGCGTGGTCCTCGGGCTCACCTGCGACGCCAGGCTTTCGCGCAGGCGCAGCCTCTGGTCCAACAAGACCGTGAACGAGGTCCAGTGGGTGAGCCGGCTCCAGCAGGACGCGCTCACCGGCGAGTACGTGCTCGTGCTGCCCGGCCGCGAAACCCCCTATCGCGAAAAAGACCTGCCCCGGCTCCTGACCCGGGCCTGGTCCACCATCGCCGTGGACCTGGGGCCCTGGAACAAGCTCGAACGCGGCGAGGACTACGTCCTCGACCTGTCCATCAAGCTGAACCAGGTGGACATCCCCGGTTGGTTCCGGCGCACGCTCTTCTTCTGGTCCTGGGACGTGGTCCCGGCCACCACCTACCAGCTGGAATTCCGGTACTGAGATGAGCCCGGACACCATCAACGTGAGCGCCACGGACCTGCGGGAGCGGAAGCGGCGGAGGCGGGAGCTGACCCTGGCCCTGGTCTGCTTCCTGGCCGTGATCGTGCTCACCTGGGTGGAGCTGCGCTTCCTGGGGGTCAACTCCTACCTCTTCCTGGGCCTCTTCAACCTGAACTTCATCCTCCTGCTCCTGGTGCTCTTCATCGTCACCCGCAACGGCGTGAAGCTCCTCCTGGAGCGCCGCCGCAAGGTGCTCGGCTCCCGATTGCGCACCCGCCTGGTCCTGGCCTTCATCTCGCTCTCACTCATCCCCACGGTGCTCATGTTCCTGGTTTCGCTGAAGTTCGTGCAGACCTCGGTGGACTATTGGTTCAAGGGCCAGGTGGAGGACTCCATGCAGCAGGCCCTGGAGCTGGGCCGGTCCTTCTACGCCTCGGCCCAGGACCGCCTGGAGCGCCGGGGCCGGACCATGCTGCGCGAGATCAAGGCCCGGAACTACGCCTGGGGCGGGCGGGCCATGGACAAGTACCTGGACGAGAAGTTCGTGGACTTCGACCTGAGCCTGCTGGGCCTCATCGGGCCGGACGCCAAGGACCTCAACCGGCACCCGGACCCCGGCTGGGAGACGCTCTGGCCGGAGATCAAGGAGCGCGTGGACTGGGAGGGGCTGCGCTCCACCCCGCGCTACTGGTCCACGATCATGCCCACGGCCGGGCAGGACCTCATCGTGGGCCTGCTGCCCGTGGACGAGGGCCGCGCGGGCTACCTCCTGGTGGGCGAGAACATCGGCCAGGGCCTGCTCTTCCGCCTGGACCAGGTGGTCCGGGGTCTGGACGAGTACAAGAAGCTGAAGACCCTCAAGTCGCCCTGGAAGATGACCCTCTACCTGACCCTCGGGGTCATGACCATGCTCATCCTCCTGGGGGCCATCTGGTTCGGCTTCCGGCTGGCCAAGGAGATTTCCGCGCCGGTGCAGGCCCTGGCCGCGGGCACCGAGCGCGTGGCCCGGGGCGACCTCTCCGTGCGCCTGGAGGATCCCTCGGACGACGAACTGGGCTTCCTGGTCCAGTCCTTCAACCGCATGACCGAGGACCTCTCCGAGAGCCAGATGAGCCTGACCGAGGCCAACGAACGCCTGGCCCAGCAGAACAAGGAGCTGGAACGCCGGGGCCGCTACATCGAGGCCGTGCTGGACAACATCACCTCGGGGGTCATCTCCATGGACGTCCAGGGCTTCATCGGCACGGTGAACCAGGCCGCCCAGCACATCCTCGGGGTGGACGCGCGCTTCCTCATCGGACGCCGTCCCATGGACCTGCTCTACGGCGAGTTCGCGGAGCTCATGAACGACGCCTTCCTGGCCGTGACCGGCAACCCGACGGTCTCCTGGCAGCGCGCCTTCGACCTGCCCCTGCCCAGCCGGCAGCTGAAGGTCCTGGCCAGCGTGGTGGCCCTGCGCGGCGGGGACGGCCGCGCGACGGGCCTGGTGGCCGTGTTCGAGGACATCACCGAGCTGGAGAAGATCCAGCGCCTGGCGGCCTGGCGCGAGGTGGCCCGGCGCATCGCCCACGAGATCAAGAACCCGCTCACGCCCATCAAGCTCTCGGCCCAGCGCCTGCAGCGCCGCTTCGGCCAGTTCGCGGACGACACGGTCTTCGAGGAGTGCACCGGGATCATCATCAAGCAGGTGGAGCGCATGCAGCAGATGGTCACGGAGTTCTCCTCCTACGCCAAGCTGCCCGAGGTCACGCCCCGGCCCGGCTCCCCGGCCCCGCTCCTGGAGGAGGCCGTGGGCATGTTCTCCGTGACCCACCGCGAGATCGACTGGAGCCTGGACATCCAGGGAGCCATCCCGGAAATTCCCCTGGACCACGAGGCCATGCGCCGGGTGCTCATCAACCTCCTGACCAACGCGGCCGAGGCCCTGGAGGGCCAGGAGGGCGGCGCGGTGGCGGTCACGGCCCGCCACGACCCCGCGCGCGGGGTCGTGGATCTGCGCGTCCGGGACAACGGGCCGGGATTCTCCGCCGAGGAGCGCTCGCGCATGTTCGAGCCCTACTTCTCGCGCAAGAAGACCGGCACGGGCCTGGGCCTGACCATCGTGCGCTCGATCATCACCGACCACCACGGCCAGGTGCGGGTGGAGCCCAACTCCCCCCAGGGCTCCGTGTTCATCGTCGAGCTGCCGGACCGCTGAACCGTCCTGTTAGAATCTGCCCCGCCGTTCTTGAGTTTCCCGGCGAGAGCCCGTATCAGAACTCTATGCGGGTCTTCATCGCCGGAGGCAGCGGGTTCATCGGAACCGCGCTCTGCCGGGCCCTGGTCCGGGCCGGGCACGCGCCCGTGGTGCTCACACGGGGGACGCCCCGCGCCCTGCCGCCGGGAGTCTCGGCCGTGGGCTGGAACGGCCGCGACGGCGAGGGCTGGGCCCATCTCCTGGAGCGCGATTCGGCCGTGGTGAACCTGGCCGGGGAGAACATCGCCGCCGGACGCTGGACGCCCGAGCGCAAGGAACGCATTCTCCAAAGCCGTCTGGACGCCGGACGGGCCGTGGCCGACGCCGTGTCCCGGGCCCCGGAGGCCCCGCGCGTGCTCGTGCAGGCCTCGGCCGTGGGCTGGTACGGCCCGCGCGGGCCCGAACTGCTGGACGAAAGCGCGGCTCCGGGACAGGGCTTCCTGGCCGAGGTCTGCCGCCGCTGGGAAGAGTCCTCGGCCGCCGTGGAGGCCCTGGGCACGCGGCGCTGCGTCATCCGCACCGGCCTCGTGCTCGGCCCCGGCGGGGCGCTCGCGCGCATGCTCCCGGCCTTCCGTTTCTTCCTCGGCGGCCCCCTCGGCGACGGCCGCCAGGGCGTGTCCTGGATTCACCTGGACGACGAGGCCCAGGCCATCCGCTTCCTCATCGAGACCGAGGACTGCTCCGGCCCCTACAACCTCACCGCCCCGGACCCCGTGGACTCGCGGGCCTTCGCCAAGGCCCTGGGCCGGGCCCTGGGGCGTCCCTCTCGGCTGCCCGCCCCGGCGTTCGCCCTGCGCCTTCTGCTGGGGGAGATGGCCTCCGAGGTCCTGCTTTCCGGCCAGTTCGTGCGGCCCACGCGGCTCCTGTCGGCGGGCTACCGCTTCCAGCGCCCCGACATCGACGGGGCCCTGCGCGCGTCCCTGCATCCGGTCCGGGAGGCCGCGTGATCTGTCCCAAGGACCTTCTGCCCGGCTCCGGGGCGCGTCGGGAGCGAATCCTCGTGGTCGAGGACGAGCGCATGGTGGCCCTGGACATCGAGCGGCTCGTGCGCAGCATGGGCTACGACGTGGCCGGGATCAGCGACTCGGGCGAGGAGGCCGTGGAGATGGCCCGCGCCCTGCGGCCGGGACTGGTGCTCATGGACATCCGGCTCAAGGGGCCCATGGACGGCATCGAGGCCGCCGCGCGCATCCAGGAGATCCGCGACACCCCGGTGATCTATCTCACGGCCTACGCCGACGACGCCACCCTGGAGCGGGCCCGGCTCACCGGCCCCTTCGGCTACCTCATCAAGCCCTTCGAGGACCGCGAGCTGCGCCTGACCATCGAAATGGCGCTCTACAAGCACCGGCTGGACGCCAAGCTCCTGGACAACCGCATCTGGCTGGCCACCACCCTGAAGAGCATCGGCGACGCCGTGCTGACCACGGACCCCGACGGCATGGTGCGCTTCCTGAACCCGGCGGCCGAGGTCCTGCTGGAGCGCTCCGAGGACCAGGCGCGGGGCATGCCCGTGTCCGCGGTCTTCCAGGTCCTGGACGAGGAGAGCCTGGCCCCGCTGGCCCTGCCGCTGCCGGACCCCGCCTCGGCCGCGGCGAGCCGGGACATGCTCCTGGTCACCTCCTCGGGCGAGAAGCTGCCCATCGCCAGCAGCGTGGCGCCCATCGCCAACGACCAGGGCGAACTCCTGGGCGGGGTCTTCGTCTTCCGCGACATCGCGGAGAAGAAGAAGGCCGAGGAGTCGCTGCGCCGGAGCGTGGCCCAGTTGCGCCAGACCCTGGAGGAGACGGTCAGCGCCCTGGCGGCCATGTCCGAGAAGCGCGACCTCTACACCGCCGGGCACCAGCAGCGCGTGGCCCAGCTGGCCTGCGCCATGGCCGAGGAGATGGGGCTCGGGGGCGACCGGCTGGACGGCCTGCGCGTGGCCGGGAAGCTCCACGACATCGGCAAGATTTCCGTGCCCGCCGAAATCCTGGCCAAACCCTCGCGGCTCACGCCCATCGAGATGGGCATCATGAAGACCCACAGCGAGTCGGGCTTCGAAATCCTGAAGCGGGTCTCCTTCCCCTGGCCCGTGGCGCGCATGGTCCTCCAGCACCACGAGCGGCTGGACGGCTCGGGCTACCCCAACGGCCTGCGCGGGGACGAGATCATGCTCGAGGCCCGCATCCTGGCCGTGGCCGACGTGGTGGAGGCCATGAGCTCCCACCGCCCCTACCGGGCCACCCTGGGCCTGGAGCGGGCCCTGGACGAGATCGCCGTGCACAAGGGCGGCCTCTACGACCCCGAGGCCGTGGCCGCCTGCCTGCGCCTGTTCCAGCACAAGAACTTTACATTCGACGTCGAGAACCCGTAGACTGCGCCCAGCGGACCACCGCCGGAGAACAGTCATGGGTGGACAGATACTCATCATCGACGACGAAGAGGGCATCCGCGCGTCCCTGCGCGGCATCCTCGAGGACGAGGGCCATTCGGTCCTGGAGGCCGAGAGCGGCGAGCGCGGCCTGGAGACCCTGGAGGCCGAGGCCCCGGACCTGCTCTTCCTGGACATCTGGCTGCCGGGCATGGACGGCCTGGCCGTGCTGGACCGCGTGCGCGAGAACCATCCCGGCCTGCCGGTGGTCATGATCTCGGGCCACGGCAACATCGAGACCGCGGTTTCGGCCATCAAGAAGGGGGCCTACGACTTCATCGAGAAGCCCTTGTCCCTGGAAAAGGTCCTCATCACCTCGGCCAAGGCCCTGGAATTCTCCCGCCTGCGCCAGGAGAACCTGGCCCTCAAGACCCGCATCGAGACCGAGCAGACCTTCCGGCTCACCGGCGAATCCGAGGCCGTGCGGGAGCTGCGCCGGGCCATCGAGCAGGTGGCCCCGACCAACGCCTGGGTGCTCATCACCGGCGAGAACGGCACGGGCAAGGAGATCGTGGCCCGCTGCATCCACGCCCAGAGCCGTCGCTCGGAGCAGCCCCTGGTGGCCGTGAACTGCGCGGCCATTCCCGAGGAGCTCATCGAATCCGAGCTGTTCGGCCACGAGAAGGGGGCCTTCACCGGCGCGGACAAGGCCCAGGCGGGCAAGTTCGAGCTGGCCGACGGCGGCACGCTCTTCCTGGACGAGATCGGGGACATGAGCCTGAAGACCCAGGCCAAGATCCTGCGCATCCTCCAGGAGCAGCGCTTCGAGCACGTGGGCGGCCGCAAGACCATCACCGTGGACGTGCGGGTCATCGCGGCCACGAACAAGAACCTCCTGGACGAGATCGCGGCCGGGCGCTTTCGCGAGGACCTTTATTTCCGGCTCAAGGTCTTCCCCCTGGAGGTGCCGCCCCTGCGCGAGCGCTCCGAGGACATCCCCCTGCTCATGGACGAGTTCGTGCAGGCCTACGTGCGCCAGAACGGGCTCAAACCCACGGAATTCTCGCCCGAGGCCCTGGACGTGCTCGCGTCCTATCCCTGGCCGGGAAACGTCCGGGAGCTGAAGAATTTCGTGGAGCGCATGCTCATCATGCACTCCGGCTCGACCGTGGAGCCCGGCCACCTGCCCCCGGAAATCCTCATCCACGCCTCGGACGGCGGGGACGAGGAGCGGCAGTCCCCGGGCGAGGGCGGCGACGACTTCGTCCTGGCCGCCGAGGCCCTGGCCCTGGGCAAGGGGCCCATGGACCTCAAGCAGGCCAGGGCCGACTTCGAGGCCGCCTTCCTGCGGGCCAAGCTGGCCGAGTGCGAGGGGAACATCAGCAAGCTGGCCAAGGCCGTGGGCCTGGACCGCTCTTCCCTGTATAAGAAACTCAAGGAATACGGCATCCTGGAAAAGTAGCCCGGGAGGCGGCCGGAGCTTCCGCCGGGTCTCTCCGGCGGCGGTTTCCGCGCGCCCCGGGTGCGCCGGAACGGGATTCGCCTGGAGCCGCGCATGACGATGCACGCGATCGACATGGACCGCTGGGAGCGGAGGGAGCACTTCCACTTCTTCCAGTCCGTGGCCCGTCCGCAGGTGGAGGTGACCGCGCCCCTGGACGTGACCGGCCTGCTGGCCTACCGGAGCGCCCTGGACCCCGCGAACAGGCCGCGCCTGTCGGACATGCTCTACTTCCTGGCCGCCCGCGCGGCCAACGGCATCGAGGAGTTCCGCCAGCGCCTCGTGGAGCGGACGCCGGTGGCCTTCGACAGGGTGGACATCGCCTTCACCTATGTGCCCAAGGGGCGGCTGCTGCACGCCAACTGCCTGGCCGCGTACTCCGAACGCTTCGGCGAGGCCGCGGCGGCCATCGACGCCGCGCGGGCCGGGGCCGACGCGAACCCGACCCTGACCCCTGCGGGCGCGGAGGGGCAGGGCATGCTCTACTTCAGCATCGTGCGCGGGCTGCGCTTCACGTCCATGAACAATCCCTGGGGCGATCCCTGGCTGGACAGCGTGCCGCGCGTCATCTTCGGCGCGGTCCACGAGACCCCGGGCGGCGGCTGGGCGGCGCCGGTGTCCGTGGAGGCCCTGCACAGCTTCATCGACGGACGGCACATCGAGGCGTTCTTCGAGTCCATGCGGGCGGCCTCGGACGACGCCGAACGGACCTTCGCCTGATCGTTCCGGCGGGTTGAGCCTCAGAAGGGGGCCTTGGCCCACTCCCAGCCCGCCACCTCGGCGCGCAGCCGGTCCGGGCTCATGGCCTCGATGCGCCGCAGCTCGGCCAGATTGGCTTGGTGGCGGGGGCTCTCCGGGCCGATGAGCCCGACGGGCCGGGGGTGGGCCAGATGGAAGATGGGCCCCGGGATGCGCGCGATCCGGCAGCCCAGGATGGACAGCCGCCGCACCCGCTCGTCGTCCTCGCAACCCCAGCCGTACATCCGCTCGTTCTCCAGCCCGGCCTCGAAGTAGGCCTCGCGGCGCAGGAAGGCCGCCCCGCCGTAGACGTCCGGGTGGCGCAGGGGGCAGTTCTCCTCCGAGAGCCCGTCCAGGGAGAGCGTGGCGTGGATGCGTCCGATCTCCGGCTCCTCCACGTTCAGGCAGCGGCCGTCGAAGGGCAGGACCATGTGGCAGCCCCGGGCGGCCAGGTCGCGGGCGGCAAGATACTTGAGCGGAGGCAGGAGCACGTCCGTGTCGTGGGCCAGGACCAGCTCGGTGCGGGCCTCGCGGGCCAGGACGTTCAGGCAGCGGGTCTTGTGGAAGTGCTCGGAGCGGGCCTGGAGGAAGACGTGGTCCACCAGTCCCTTGAACTCGGGCAGGAAGTCCTTGGCCAGGGGCCGCTCGCCTTCCTCGCCGAGGAGCACGCGCACGCGGAAATGGTGCAGCAGATAGTGCAGCACCACCTTGAGGTTGCGGACCCGGCCCGTGGAGTCGAAGCGGGCCGGGATGAGCACGGTGACGTCCGGCAGGACGGTCATGGGGCGGGTCAGCCCAGGTCGCGCTGCTCCACCTGGCGCAGTTCGAAGGCCAGGCTGATCATGCGCAGCAGCTCGTCGGTCTTGCAGGGCTTGAGCAGATAGTCGTAGGCGCCCATGTTGATGAGCTCCACGGCGTCGTCCACCGAGGCGTGGCCGGTGAGGACCACGACCTTGGCCGGGTTCTTGGCCTCGCGCAGCCGCCGCAGCACCTCCTTGCCCGAGATCCCGGCCATCTTCATGTCCAGGAGAACCACGTCATAGGGCTTGCGGCCGGCCTCGGCCAGGGCCTCCTCGCCGCTCATGGCGTGGCGGGCCTTGAGGCCGTTGGCCTCCAAAATCTTGACCATGTTCTGGCCGAAGCGCTCCTCGTCGTCCACCACGAGCACCTTGGCGCTGGTCGCGGTCATGGGTTCCTCCTTTTCGTTCAGGCCGCCTCGCGCCGCAGGGGCAGGACGACCTCGAAGCGGGCCCCCTGTCCGGGCGGGCTGGCGGCCTGGATGGTGCCGCCCAGCCGCTCCATGATGGTCATGCACATGGAGAGCCCGAGGCCCGTGCCCTGTCCGGGCGGCTTGGTGGTGAAGAACGGGTTGAAGATCTTGGAGAGGTTGTCCGGGGAGATGCCCGGGCCGGTGTCGTCCACGGTGATGCGCACCCGGTCGCGGGCGGTCATGTCCGTGCTCACGGTCACGCTGCCCTGGCAGCCGACGGCCTGCATGGCGTTGTTCAGCAGGTTCAGGATCACCTGGCGCAGCAGGGCCGGGTCCGTGGCCACCGGGGGCAGGGACGCGGCGTAGTTGCGGCGGATGACGATGGACTTGAGCCGGGCCTCCTTCTCCACCAGCATGGCCATGTCCTCGGCCAGGGCGCTCACGTCCGTGTCCTGGACGATGGCCTCCAGCTTGCGGGAGAGCGAGAGGAGCTTGTGGGTGATCTCCCGGCAGCGCTCCACCTGGAGGCTGATCTGGCGCACGCCCTCGCGCGTGGCGTCCAGCTCCGCGCGGTCCTTGAGGGCCTCGGCGTCGAGCCCCATGAGCAGGAGCTCGGCCTCCTGGCCGATGACCGCCAGGGGGGTGTTGATCTCATGGGCGATGCCCGAGGAGAGCTGGCCCACGGCGGCCATCTTCTGGGACTGGAGGAGCTCCTCGCCCAGGCGGGTCTCCTCCTCGCGGGAGCGCACGGTCTGTCCGGCCAGCCAGGACACGGCCCAGTATACGGCTCCGGCCGTGGCCAGGCCCAGGATGAGCCGGCCCCATTCGGGCAGGACAGGGGCCAGGAAGGCCGAGGTGAGCACCAGCAGCGCCGGGCCCAGCCGCAGCAGCTTGCGGCCCGGCTCCGAATGCAGCAGGGGCTCCATGGCCTACGCCTGCCGCTTTTCGTTCAGGGCCTTGCGCTCGCGGGCCTTGTTGATGCGCACGAGCAGGTCCTCGATGTTGAAGGGCTTCATGATGAAGTCGTAGGCCCCGTGACCCATGCCCTGGAGCCCGGCCTCCACGGAGCCGTGGCCGGTGAGCATGATGACCTCCACCAGGGGATGGCGCTTCTTGATCTCCTTGAGCGTCTCGATGCCGTCCATGCCGGGCATCTTGAGGTCCAGGACGACCACGTCCACGGGCTCGGTCTGGAGCGTCTTCAGGGCCTCCGGGCCGCTGCCAGCGCCCAGGGCCAGGACGTTGCGCTTGTTGAAGCGGTTGACGAAAAGGTCCACGAACTCCTTTTCATCGTCCACGACGAGCACCCGCGCCTTTTCCATGTCATGCTCCCTTGCTCAGACCACTGGTAAGAAAATCGTGAAGGTGGAGCCCTTGCCTTCCTCGCTCTGGACCTCGACGCGGCCGCCCAGCTTTTCCAGGATGCCGTAGCAGATGGCCAGCCCCAGGCCCGTGCCCTCGCCCACCTTCTTGGTGGTGAAGAAGGGGTCGAAGATCGTGTTCAGCTTTTCCTTGGGAATGCCGCAGCCGGTGTCCGCGATGGCCACATATATCTCGCGGCCGTCCTCGGCCTTGCCGGTGGACACGGTGATGGCGCCGTTCGAGCCCACGGCGTCGATGGCGTTGTCCAGGATGTTCAGGATCACCTGCTGGATCTGGGCCATGTCCGTGGTGGTGTTGGGGATGCTCTCGTCCAGGCGCTTGATGATCTCGATGTTGCGGTGCAGGGCCTCGCTCTCCAGGAACTTCAGGGTCTGGTCCGTGAGCAGGTTCAGGGAGACGTTCTCCTGCATGGGCTCCATGCGCCGCCCGAAGCCGAGCATGCGGTGGGTCACGGCCTTGGCCCGGTCCACGTGCATCTCGATCTTGTTGGCCGCGACGTCGATCTCCTCCAGGTGGAGCATTTTCTCCGGGTCCTCGTCCACGAGCAGATCCTTGATCCAGCCCGCGCTCTCGCGGATGAGGGTGAGCGGGTTGTTCACCTCGTGGGCCACGCCCGCGGCCAGCTTGCCCAGGGCGGCCATCTTGCTGGACTGCATGAGCGAGGCGTCCAGGGCGGCCTTCTCGCGGTCGGCCTTGATGAGCTTGTTGATGATCGAGCGGGCGGTCAGGGCCGCGCCGGTGATGATGAGCAGGATGCCCCCGGCCACCATGGCGGCCGCGATGGACTGGGCCCGCACCAGGGCCGAGAGCTCCTCCTTGGGGTCCTCCATGATGACCAGAAGCCAGGGCACGCGCTGGAGCCAGGCCATGCCCACGATCATGGTCCGGTCCTTGACCGGCCGTTCCTCGATGACCGTGCCGTCCTTGTTCCCGGCCGTGGCCGGGCTGGGCAGGGGCATGGAGAGCTTGGTCATCACCGGCCCGGCCAGCCGGGACGGGGTCTGGAGCACGCCCTCGGTGTTGACCAGGTAGGCGTCGCCCAGTTCGCCGGTGTGGATGCCCCGGACCAGGGAGCTGAAGGCCTCGGAGTCGATGGTGGCCCGCAGGATCCAGGTCCGGTCGCCCTCGCGGCGCATGACCGCGATGATGAAGTGCGGGAACTTGCGGAAGCCCATGAACACGTCCGAGACGTACTGGCCCTTGAGCATGGTTTCGTGGAACCAGGGCTCGTCCTTGTAGTTCACGCGCTTGAGGGAGAAGGGGCCGACATAGGCCACGTGCTCGCCGTTCTGGTCGATGACGCCCATGTCCACGTAGGACTTGGAATTGGTCTGGACCACGTTGAAGATGGCGTTCAGCTGGGCCGGGTCGGAGAGCTGCTGGTAGGAGTGGGTGTAGGCCAGGCTCTTGAGCTGGGAGACCCGCTCGTCGAGGAAGATGTCCAGCGCCTTCTGGCGGTTGTCCACCGCCCGCTCCAGGTTGCGGATGATCTTCTCGTGGTAGGTCTTGGAGAACTGCAGATGGACGAAGAATCCCAGCGCGAAGAGCGGCACCAGGGAGAAGACCAGGGTTACGGTCATGATCTTGCGGCGCAGGCGCCCGTATCCTTGGGTATCCATCCCTCCCTCCGAGTCTGTCCGTTTTTTAGCAGACAGTTGCATGGGTTGCCAATCTTTTCTCCCGTCGGAGGTTGGCAGGACGGCCCTCGGCGTTTATAGGGAAGATGCCCCCTGACCTGGAACCGGAGGATCGGCATGAGGGACACGCAGGCGGCGGCCCGGGCGCGCATCCTGGTCGTGGACGACGACCCCGTCTTCCGCGTCTACTTCGCGGGCATCCTCGAGGACATGGGCCACGAGGCCCTGGAGGCGGCCGACGGCGAGGAGGGCTTGCGGCGTTTCCGCGAGTCCGCGCCGGACATGGTCCTGCTCGACCTGCGCATGCCCCGGCTGGACGGCCTGGCCGTGCTCGACGCCATGGCCGCCGAGGCCCCGGGCACGCCCGTGGTGGTGGTCTCGGCCACCACCGAGATCCGCAACGCCGTGGGCGCGCTGCGGCGCGGGGCCTGGGACTACGTGGTCAAGCCCATCCAGGACCCGGACCTGCTGCGCCACGTGTTGGACAAGGCCCTGGCCCACGCCCGGGTGCTGCGCGAGAACTGGCGCTACCACGAGCGCCTGGCCGAGGAGGTCCGGGTCAAGACCCTTGAGCTCACCGAGGCCAACGAGCGCCTGGCCCAGGAAAAGGCCCAGGTGGAGGGCATGAACGTCACCCTGCGCAACGTGCTCGGCGCGGTGGAGCGGGAGAAGCGGGCCATCGTGGAGGAGCTGGGCGCGGACATCGAGAGCCGCGTCCTGCCCGTGGCCGAGCGCATGGCCCGGGAGTCCTCTCCCGAACTCCGGGCAAGCTTTCTGGCCGTGCTGCGGGACGAGCTGTCCCGGCTCTGCGGGGAGGGCGGCGGCCCGGTTCCGGCCCTGTTCGGCCTGACCCCCACGGAGCTGGAGGTCTGCCGCTACCTGGAGCTGGGCAGGGGGAGCAAGGAGATCGCCGACCTTCTGAACTGCTCCATGGAGACCGTGCAGACCCACCGCAAGAACATCCGGGCCAAGCTCGGGATCAAGGGCGAGAAGGTCAACCTGAGCGCGTTTCTGCGCACCCGGACCCTGGCCCGCTGAGCGGCCCTTCCCGGCGCGAACGCAGCGCGCGCTCCAGCGAATCCAGGGAGAGGAGCAGGCCGTCCAGGCAGCGGCCCACCTCGCCGCCGTCCCGGGCGCAGGCTTCCAGGGCCCGCGCCGCCTCCTGCAACCCCAGCGCCCCCACCAGCCCGGCCGAGCCCTTGAGGGAGTGGGCCTGATGCGCCAGGGCCTCGTTGTCTCCGGCGTCGCGGCCTTGGATCAGGGCCAGCCGACGGGGCGGGATGTCGTCCAGGAACGTGGCGCAGATGCGTTCGAACAGCTCCCGCTTGCCGTTCAGGTTGATCAGCCCCCGGCGCTCGTCCAGCACCGGCCGCTCGAAGAAGTCCGGGCAGAGGCCCTGGATCGTCTCCATCAGGGTCTCCAGCCGCACGGGCTTGGCCGTGAAGGCGTCCATGCCGGTCTCCTGGCAGCGGCGTCGGAACTCGGGCAGGGAGTGGGCCGTGACGGCCACGATGGGCACGCCCCGCACGGTCTCCCCGGCCTCGCCGAGGCGGATGCGCCGGGTGGTTTCGAAGCCGTCCATGACCGGCATCTCCAGGTCCATGAGCACGATGTCGCAGGGGTTCTCGGCCAGGGCGGCCAGGGCCTCCACGCCGTTGGCGGCGGTGCGCGCGGCGTGGCCCAGGTCCGCGAGGAAGCAGACCACCACCTCCCGGTTCACGGGGTTGTCCTCCACCACCAGGACGGTCAGGGGATGATCTGGGCTCATGGGACGGGGTGCTCCAGGGGACGGACATCAGGTATGCGCCGGGCGATACCTTTCTGATCGTATGCCTCAAGGCGGAAGGGAAGGCAAGGTGGAAGCGTGTGAAAAAGTGTCTCACTCACCCCGGCCGGAACGCCCGGCCCCGTGCTTGCGCATGAGCTGATAGAGCCGCGCGGGCTTGAGCCCCGAAAGCCGGCAGGCGAGGAGCATGTCGCCCCGGCAGTGGGCGGCCAGATCGCGGAAGTAGAGCCGCTCGATGACGTCCAGGGCCTTGTCCCGGTATTCCCGCCAGGGCTGCAGCCCGGGCATGGGCATGCCCTCCCGGCCGTCGCCCGGCGGGGGCGGGGCGGGGTGGGAGGCGTCGCGGACGAGCTTCACCCGCAGCTCCACGGGCAGATGCTGGGGGTAGAGGATGGGTTCGGCCTGGGCCGAGACCAGGCTCGTCTCCAGGACCTGGAAGAGTTCGCGGACGTTGCCGGGCCAGTGGTGCCGCCAGAGGGCCTGCACGAAGTCCGGGGAGAGGCCCTTGATGCCGCCCTGAAAGCGGCCGCCCGTGCGGGCCAGATAGTGGTGCACCAGGTCCTTGATGTCGTCCTTGCGCTCCCGCAGGGGCGGCAGGGCGATGACGAAGGCCCGCAGCCGAAACATGAGGTCCGGCCGGAAGGCCCGCTCCTCGGCCATGGCCGCGATGTCCCGGTTGGTGGCCGCCACGAGGCGGAAGCGGCTCTCCACCTCGCGGGTGGAGCCCACGGGCCGGAAGCGGCGCTCCTGGAGCACGCGCAGGAACTTGGCCTGCATGTCCAGGGGCAACTCGCCGACCTCGTCCAGGAAGAGGGTGCCGCCGTGGGCCTCGCGCACCAGGCCGTCGCGGGCCGTGTCCGCGCCGGTGAAGGCCCCCCGGGCGTGGCCGAAGAGGATGCTCTCGGCCAGGGTGGCGGGCAGGGCCGTGCAGTCCACGACCACGAATGGTTCCTGGCGTCGTCGGCTGTTCTCGTGGATGGCCCGGGCGAAGAGTTCCTTGCCCGTGCCGGTCTCGCCGGTGATGAGCACGTCCACCTCGCAGGAAGCGGCCTGGGCCAGGCGGTCCAGGCTGGCGCGCAGGCGGGGGCTCTCGCCGATGATCTCCTCGCGTTGGAGGATGCGCGGTTCGTGGTCCGCGCGCAGGGCCCGCGAGCGCAGGGCGCGGAGCAGCGAGGCCAGGGCGGATTCCGGCGGGCAGGGGGCGTCCAGGCACTCCCAGGCCCCGTTGCGCAGGGCCTCCTCCTGGACGGCCGGGTCGTTCCCCGGGGCCAGGGCGATGACCTCCGGCGGGTCCGGGAGGGTCCGCAAACGGGCCAGCAGGTCGTTCCCTCCGGACAGGGCCAGGTTCAGGCAGACGGCGTCGCGGGCCTGGGCGCGCGCCAGGGCCAGGGCGGTCTCGGCGTCCCCGGCATGGTCCGCGTCATGCCCGGCCTCGCGCAGGGTCTCGGCCAATTCGGCCCGCCACTGTTCGTCCCTGTCCGCGATGAGAATCCGCGCCATCTCCGCCTCCCCGCATGTCCCTCGTCCGCAACGGATATGATTGTCAAACATTATCGCATGATTGCCACAAAAAAAACAAGAAAAACCAGCGGGCCGGGATGCTGCGGCGGTCTTTCCGGCCGGAGAATCTTGCCCGTGAAGACGGATATGGTGTATAGTGTAATGGAATTGTCATCTTCGGGTGGGGCCGCCGCGCCGCCCGAACCCAGGAGAAAAAGGGGGGCCGCATGAAAGGCGAGATCGTCAGGTTGGCGCAGCAGGCCGTGCTGGAGGGGGGAAGATCGGCCCGGGAGGTGGCCGAGGCCATCGGCAAGCCGTATTCCACGCTGCTTCGGGAGCTCAATCCCTTCGACATCCAAGCCAAGCTCGGCGCGGAGACCCTGCTGGAGATCATGCGGGTGACGCGCAACGTGGACCCCTTGCGGACCATGGCCAAGGCCCTGGGCTTCGAGCTGGTGGGCGTCTGTCTGCCCGCGCGCGGGGCCCGGAACCGCCGCCGGGATGGAAGCCGAGCGCCGGGGCGCGCCCTGCCGCCCGGCTGAAGGCCGAGGCTTTCGCCCCGCTCGGCCACGGGAAAGGGCCGGGAGGAGATCCCGGCCCTTGAGGGAAGGAGGAGGTTGGGAAGCCTCCCGGGGAGCCCGAGGGTTCCGTCCGGGCTCATGGCGCCCGGCCATGACTTCTTATATCAGAAAAGCATTTCCACGGGGCATGATAATCTCGCCCGGCCTCAGGCGGTGAACAGGGCTCGGACCTCGTCCAGGGCCGTGACCACCGAGGCCAGAATCCGCTCCAGTGCCGCCGCGTCCAAGCCCAGGCGTTCGGCCACGACCGGCGACGGCCGGTAGTTGAGGCCGTCCACCCCCACCCCGAGTCCGGTCATGAGCGCCAGGGCGCTGCCCATGTGCACGAGGTCCAGGGCCAAGTCGCGCCGCGGGGCCTGTTCGGGCTTCAGCCGCCAGCGCACCGCGAAGACGATGGGTTCGGGCAGATGCCAGTGCTCCAGCAGGGCCGCGCCCACCTCGTCGTGGCTGATGCCGAGCACGGCCTCTTCGGCGGCCTCGAAGGTCAGGCCGTGGCGCGTGGCGATCTCCAGGATGGGGCCCGCGTCCACCTCCAGGAAGGTGCCGAGCACGATCTTGCCGATGTTGGACAGGAGCGCGGCCGTGAAGGTGTGGTCCGGCGCGGTCAGGCCCAGTTCGCGGGCCACGGTCCGCGCGGCCACGGCCGCGACCACGGAGTGTTCCAGGAGCATGCCCGGGGACAGACCGTAGCCCTTGATCTCCGCGCGCATGCAGGGGATCACGCCGCAGGCGATGAGCAGTTGGAAGACCTGGCCCGCGCCGAGCCGGACCACGGCCTCGCGCAGGGAGGTGATGGTCCGCAGGCCGCCGAAGTAGGGCGAGTTCACCAGCCGCAGGACGTTGCTGGTCAGGCCGGGGTCGAACTCGATGATCCGGGCCAGTTCGCCCATGTCCGCGTCCGCGTCCCCCAACAGGTCGATGGCCTGCTGGATGGCCGAAGGCAGGGCCTCCACGGTCTTGACGCGGGCCAGTATCTCCTCGCGTCGGCTCATAGGTCGTGCTCCTTGCCGAAAGTCTTGACCGTCACCCGGCCCGTGTCGGTGCACAGGGTCAGGCCGCGCGGGATGGAGCCGCCGAATTCGCCGGCGGCCAGGGTGAAGCCGTGGCGGGTGAGCAGCTCCCGCAGCACCTCGGTGTTGCGGGCGCCGGTGTGGAAGAGGTCGTCGCCGCGCATATTGGCCCCGCCGGCGGCCTTGATCACGACGGTTTCACGGGTGGCGCCCATGCGGAACAGGGTCTTGAGCATGGTTCCCACGCCGGTGTTCACGAACATGTAGGGGTTTTCCCTGGCCCGCTCGGGCGAGGAGGTGGACAGCGGCAGGAGGCAGTGGATGAGCCCGCCCACCAGGGCCTTGGGGTCCCAGGCGGCCACGCCCACGCACGAGCCCAGGGAGTAGGTCGTGAGAACGTCCCCGTGCTTCCTGGAGACCTTCATGTCCGAGATGTTGACCACGATGACCTGCTGCATGGGCCTCCCGTGAAAAACGCGGCCTTTCCTAATGATATGCAGGCTTTTCGAGCGGATGGCAACGATTTTGCGGAAATAATCAAATATGCTTCTTCCGGTCGGGGCGGGCCGCCTCACGGGATTGCGCCCGGTTGATCTGGACTTTTTTTAGATTTTCACGGAATATGCTCTCGCCAGCAGGGGAGCGACCGGCGTTCCCCGCATCGCCAAGTCGCCACGCGAACCGGACCGCCCGCGCGGCCCACGCCGACGCTTGGCCCCGCCGCGTTCCGGCGGCGGGGCGTGAGCCTGGAACCGGAACATGCGCCTGATTTCGACGTCGTCTTTCCTCTCCTTTCTCCTCCGGGGGCTGGTCCCGGCCCTGCTCCTCTGCGCCCTCGTCCTGGCGGCGGCCCCCGTCCGCGCGGCCACGGCCGCCGAGCAGTTCTCCCTGGCCTACAAGGACTTCCACGCCCTGGCCAAGGACTCCAAGCGCGCCAAGTTCCGGCATGAATGGGACAAGGTGGCCGACACCTTCGACGAGATTCTCAAGAAGAATCCCAAGAGCGGCGTGGCCCCCAAGTGCCTGTTCTATCTCGGCCGCGTGCAGGAGGAGCTGGGCGACCGCAGCGGCAACGACAAGGACTACGCCAAGGCCCTGGACTACTACGCCCAGTTCGTCAAACGCTACCCCCGCCACGGCTGGGCCGACGACTGCCTGTACCGCTCGGCCGAACTGCGCATCAATCGCCTGGACCAGACGGCCCAGGGCCGCGAGGACCTGGAAACCCTGCTCAAGCGCCATCCCAAGGGCGACCAGGCGGCCAAGGCCCGCAAGCTCCTGGCCCAGACCCCGGCGCCCAAGGCCGCTCCGGCGGCGCCCAAGGCCCAGGCCTCGGCCTCCAAGGCTCCGGCCCCGGCCAAGCCCGCGCCCCGTCCGGCCCCGGCTCCAGCCGCGGCCGAGCCCGAGACCCCGGCCCACGAGTCCCCGGCCGCCATCAAGGGCCGCCCGGCGGGTTCGGGCCGCGCCGTGCTCGGCGAAGTCCGCTACACGAGCAGCGACGACTACACCCGCGTCATCCTGGACGTCTCCGGGGAGGTCAAGTACCGCTACCAGCTCCTGCCCCCGGCCCCGGAAGTGGGCAGGCCCCACCGGCTCTACGTGGACCTGGCCGAGACCGCCGTGGGCAAGGGCGTGCCGCCGCAGGTCAAGGTGTCCGACGGCATCCTGCGCAGCATCCGCAGCGGCCAGAAGGACCCGGACACCACCCGGGTGGTCATCGATTTCCAGGAACTTCAGGAATACAAGGTCTTTCCGCTCTCCGACCCCTACCGCCTGGTGATCGACGTCTACGCCTCGGCCAAGGAGGAGAAGCCCGTCCGCGCGACGCTCAAGCCCGAGCCCGAGGACGAGCCCGAACCGGCCCCGGCGAAGAAATCCCGCAAGGGCAGCCCGATCAAGCCGCTCAAGCTCAAGGGCAGCAAGAGCATGGCCAACAACCTGATCGAGCAGCTGGGCTTGACCATCGACACGATCATGATCGATCCGGGCCACGGCGGAAAGGACGGCGGCGCGGTGGCCAACGGCCTGCGCGAGAAGGACGTCAATCTCCAGTTCGCCAAGATCCTGGGCCGCAAGCTCAAGGACCAGGGCTTCAACGTCCTCTACACCCGCACCACGGACATCTTCATTCCCCTGGAGAAGCGCACGGCCATGGCCAACGCCCGCAAGGCCGACATCTTCATCTCCATCCACTGCAACGCCAACACCGACAGCCGGGTGAACGGGCTGGAGACCTACACCCTGAACCTGGCCCGCACCGAGGACGCCGTGCGCGTGGCCGCCCGCGAGAACGCGGTGGACGCCAAGCGCATCAGCGACCTCCAGTTCATCCTCACCGACCTCATGCTCAACTCCAAGATGAAGGAGAGCACGGACCTGGCCAAGGGCGTGCAGCGCGAGGTGGTCAAGTCCGTGCGCTCCAATTGGGAGCTGCGCGACCACGGCGTGCGCGAGGCCCCGTTCTACGTGCTCATGGGCGCGAAGATGCCCGCCGTGCTCGTGGAGCTGGGCTACGTCACCAACAAGGCCGAGGCTTCCCGCCTCAAGTCCGACTACTACCTGAAGTATCTCGCCGACGGCATCGTCGAGGGCGTGCTGGCCTACAAGCACCAGATCGAACGCTACGCCATGAGCAAATTCTAGCTCCACGGAGGACTCCCGCCATGGACTTCGGATTGGCCCTGGGCGCGGGCGGCGCGCGGGGGCTGGCCCACGCGGGACTGCTGCGCGGGCTGTCCCGGGCCGGGGCGCGGCCGGGCCGCGTGGCCGGATCGAGCATCGGGGCCCTGGTGGGCGCGGTGTTCTGCGGCGGCGACCTGGAGGGGTTCTGCCGTTGGGCCGCGAGCCTGTCCCGGCTGGAGGCCCTGCGTCTGGCCGATCCGGTCTTTCCCCGCGCCGGGCTTCTGGAGGGCGGCCGGCTCATGGAGGCCCTGGGCGGATTCCTGCGCGTCCGGCGGCTGGAGGACTGTTCCCCGTCCCTGGCCGTGGTGGCCGTGCGCGCCCGCGACGGCGCGCCACTGGTCCTGACCCGGGGGCCGCTCCTGGACGCCGTGCGGGCTTCCATCGCGGTGCCGGGCGTGCTCACCCCGGGGCTCTGGGACGGGCAGCCCATGCTCGACGGCGCGCTGGCCGAGCCCCTGCCCGTTGGACCGTGCCGCCGCCTGGGGCCCGGGGCCGTGGTGGCCGTGGACGTGAGCCGCGACCTGCTGGAGCCCCAGGAGGAGCGCGGCGGGGACGCCTCGCCCCTGGCCGGTTTTCTCAAGGACAACGCCGCGCGCCTGCTGTCGAGCCTGGGGCCGCGCCTGGGCGGCGGCGGGGTCGTGGCCGCCGAGCTGCTGGGCCGCTGGCTGGAGGAGGACGCGGCCGACCCGTTGCCGAACATCGTGGAGACCATCATCGGGGCCCTGGGCATCGCCCAACGGACGATCAAGGCCGAGCGGCTGCGCGCCGAGCCGCCGGAACACGTCTTGGCCCCGGCCGTGGGCCACATCCGCTTCCTGGATTTTCATCGCGGGGCCGAGGCCCTGGAGGCCGGGGAGCGGGCCGCGCTGGACCTGCTGAACGTCCTGCCCCGCTAGGCCGCCGCGCGAACCGCGTGAAAAAAAGACGGCCCCGGAGCGCGCTCCGGGGCCGTTTTCGTGTCTGCGTTCGGCGTGGCGCTAGTAGTTGCGCCAGCACCACTCCACGTGTTCGGCCGCGTATTTCTCGCTCGCCAAGCTCACCGCCAGGGCCAGGATGAAGGACACCGGCAGGGCCATGACATTGGGGTCCACGAACTGGAGCAGGAAGGGCCAGGACCCGGGCGCGGCCCCGGCCAGGAGCGTGGCCTGGCCGGTCAGGGCCGAGCAGATTCCGAAGGTCTCGGCCAGCTGCTTGTTGACGAAGAACATCCAGAACATGGAGGCGAAGAAGCCGCCGAAGAGCGAGGCCAGGGCTCCGGCCTTGGTCATGCCCTTCCAGTAGAGCCCGAGCAGGAACGCGGGCAGGAAGGAGGCCAGGCAGAGGCCGAAGAAGAAGGCCGTGGCCCGGGCGATGATGGACCCCGGCAGGATCCAGGCCCAGAGCAGGGTGATGAAGACCGTGGCCGTGACGGCCGCGCGGGCCACCGGGCCGGGCTTGGCCTTGGCCGCCGCCGAGAACTGCTCGCAGACGTCGCGGCCCAGGGCCGTGCCGCCCACGTGGTACTGGGAGGCCAGGGTGGACATGGCCGCCGCGAACATGGCCAGGAGGAAGAGGGCCGAGTACCAGGACGGCATGATGGTTTCGATGAAGGTGGGGATGATCTTGTCCACGTTGCCCTGGGCCATGTCGATGGAGATCTTGCCGAACTGCTGGAGGAAGATGGCGTTGGACAGCGCGCCCACCACGTAGGCCACGCCGGGGATGAGCAGGATGAACAGGCCGCCGTAGATCACGCCCCGGTTCAGCTCCCGGTCGCTGGGCACGGTCATGAAGCGCACGATGAGCTGGGGCTGGGCCAGGACGCCGAAGCCCACGCCGTAGATGAGCGAGGTGTACATGATCATCCACAGCGGGGAGGGGAAGGCGATGCCCTGGGTCCAGCCCAGGAGGCCCATCTTCTGGAGCTTCTCGGGCACGAGCGGGGCCATGTCCGTGAGGGTCTGGTGGGCCTGGACCATGCCGCCGAGCTTGGAGTAGGCCACCACCAGGAGCATGAGCATCATGCCCACCATGATGGCCCCCTGGAAGGCCTCGGTGTACATCACCGCCTTCAGGCCGCCGGTGATGACGTAGACCGCCAGGATGAGGGTCATGAGCACCAGGGCGAAGTGGAAGTCCAGGCCCAGGGAGACCTCCATCATCCGGCAGATGCCGATGAGCACGGCCGCCGCGTAGAGCGGGATGAAGACGAAGATGACCGCGCCGGAGAAGGACTGCATGAACTTGGAGCGGTAGCGCCGCCCGAGGAGTTCCGGGAAGGTGTGCGAATCCAGGGCCAGGCCCATGCGGCGGGTGCGCTTGCCGAAGACCGCGAAGGCCACGAAGATGCCTACGAAGATGTTCAGGAACACGAGCCACATGATGCTGAAGCCGAAGTTGGCCGCCACGCCGCCGAAGCCGATGATGGCGCTGGTGGAGATGAAGGTGGCGCCGTAGGACATGGCCATGACGAAGGGGCCCATGCGCCGCCCGGCCAGGAGGTAGTCCGCGTGGCTCTTGGTCTCCTTCCAGCCCTTGTAGCCCAGGTAGAAGACCACGGCGAAGTAGATGATCGAGACGATCAGTTTGCTGACCATTGCGTTCCCCCGCTGTGTGGCGATGCGATCGAAAATCGAAGGGTTAGAAACCTTATGAGCGTGAGTGCCCCGTGTCAAGGAGCCCAGCCCCCTGGCGCGGCGGCTCGGGATGAAGCATAATGGGCGTGCGCGAGGAGGGCGGCATGATTCAACTCAGCATACCCGGCTTCAAGGACCTGGAGGTCGAGCATCTCGTCCTGGACTACAACGGCACCCTGGCCCTGGACGGCGCGCTGCTCCCCGGCGTGGCCGAGGCCCTGCGCGAGCTGGCCGCCGGGGTGCGGGTGCACGTGCTCACGGCGGACACCCGGGGCAACTGCGGCGAACGCCTGGCCGGGCTGCCGGTGACGGTGAGCGTGGTGGAGGGGCGTCCCGAGGACCAGGCCAAGCTGGCCTACATCATGGACCTGGGGCCCCGGGCCTGCGCCTGCGTGGGCAACGGCACCAACGACCGGCTCATGTTCGAGCGCTGCGGCCTGGCCGTGGCCGTGCTCGGGCCCGAGGGACTGGCCGTGAAGGCGCTGGAGGAGGCCGACCTGCTGGTGGCGGACGTGCTTTCGGCCTTGGACCTGTTCCGTAATCCCTTGCGGCTCATGGCCGGATTGCGGCGCTGAAGGGCCGCGCGGAATGTCGAAAAGGCGCGGGGCCGCGCGGCGTTTCGCCGCGCGCCCCCGCTTCGTCTGCATCGGCGGTCAGGAGAACAGGCCCAGGAGCCAGTGCTCCACCTCGGGCATGTACCAGGTGGCCGCCAGACCCGTGATGCTCATGACCACGGTGTAGGGCAGGGCCAGCAGGACCATGCGGCCGTATGACAGCCGGATGACCGGGGCCAGGGCCGAGGTGAGCAGGAAGAGGAACGCGGCCTGGCCGTTGGGCGTGGCCACGCTGGGGATGTTCGTGCCGGTGTTGATGGCCACGGCCAGCATGTCGAACTGTTCCTGGCTCATGGCTCCGGCCGCGGCCAGGAAGGCCTTCTTGGTCTCGGTGATGTAGACCGTGGCCACGAAGACGTTGTCGCTGATCATCGAGAGCAGGCCGTTGGCCATGTAGTAGGCCGCCAGCTGGGCCCGGCCCTCCAGGGCGAGCACGGCCTTGATCACCGGGGCGAAGAGGTGCTGGTCGTGGATCACGGCCACCACGGCGAAGAAGACCACCAGCAGGGCGGTGAACGGCAGGGCCTCCTGGAAGGCGTGGCCGATGCGGTGCTCGTCGGTGATGCCGTTGAGGGCCGTGAGGCCGACGATGACCGAGAGGCCGATGATGCCCACCTCGGCCAGGTGGAAGGCCAGGGCGATGATGAGCCAGACGCCCGCGCAGGCCTGGATCAGGAGCTGGGCCTGCTCGCGCTTGCCGCGCGCGGCGTCGCGCCGGGCCGCCTCCTCGCCGAGGATGGAGCGCACGTTGCCCGGGATGGTGGCGCCGTAGCCGAAGAGCTTGAAGCGCTCCACCAGGGCGCAGGTCGCGAGGCCCATGATGAGCACGGGCAGGGAGACCGGGGCCACCTTGATGAAGAAGTCCGCGAAGCTCCAGCCCATCTCGTGGCCGATGAGCAGGTTCTGGGGCTCGCCCACCAGGGTGGTCACGCCGCCCAGGGCCGTGCCCACCGCGCCGTGCATCATGAGGTTGCGCAGGAAGCCTCGGAATTCCTTCAGGTCAGCGCGGTCCATCTCCTTGACCGCCTCGTCGTCGCGCAGGTCGCCGCCGTCGCGGCCGGAGACCGAGCGGTGGTAGACGCCGTAGAAGCCGTAGGCCACGGCGATGATCACCGCCGTCACGGTCAGGGCGTCCAGGAAGGCCGAGAGGAAGGCTCCGGCGAAGCAGAACAGCAGGGAGAGCAGGATCTTGGAGCGCACCCGCACGAGGATCTTGGTGAAGGTGAACTGGAGCAGGTCCTTCATGAAGTAGATGCCCGCGACCATGAACATGAGCAGGAGGATCACGGGGAAGTTGTGCAGGGTCTCGTCGTACACGGTCTGGGGGCTGGTCATGCCCAGGACGACCGCCTCCATGGCCAGCAGGCCGCCCGCCGGGAGCGGGTAGCACTTGAGGGCCATGGCCAGGGTGAAGATGAATTCCCCGATGAGCAGCCAGCCCGTGACGAAGGGGCCGGCCGTGTGCAGGAGCACGGGGTTCAGGATGAGGAACCCGAGAATGGTCAGCTTGTACCAGTCCGGGGCGTTGCCGAGGAGGTTTTTGTTCAGGGCTTGGGCAATGGTCCGGGCCAAGATCGTTCTCCTTATCAGTGGTTCAGTTCCGATTTGGCCGACGCTCGCGGCCGAAAGATTACATGTCCGTAATATTTCAAATCGGGCTTCGCAAGGGTTTCTGGTCGTTTCTCCTTCGGCGGGACGCGAGTCGCCGGTTTTTTCGTCCCCGGGAGCAATCGTCACGCGGACGTCACCGGACCGGAACCATCGCCGGGCCGTCCGGGGCTATGGTGCGCTCGTTGATTCCTTCCTCCTCTCTCCTGGTTTCTCCGGGACGCGGCGGACCCGCGACGCCGCCGCGTCCCCCCTCCCCCAACTTGCCAAACCCGGCGCTTTGTGGTTTCGAGGGGAAACCCCGGAGGCCCGCATGCGCACCTTTCTCTTCCTGCCGCCGGTCAAGCGCCCCACGGGCGGCGTGGCCGTCATCCGCCGTCTGGCCGAGGTCCTGCACCGCTCGGGCCGCGAGGCCTTCCTGGTGCTCCGCGACCGTTCGGGCTGGACCCCGGAGGAGACCGAGGGCTGCGCGCCTCTGCTCTGGTGGGAAGACCTGCGTCTGGCCCCGGAGGACCTCTGGGTGGCGCCCGAGGGCTGGGTGAACGCCCTGGCGCCCGGCCTGGAGGCCGGAGCCCGCTGTCTGGTCTACTGCCAAAACTGGGCCTATCTCTTCTCCTCCCTGCCGCCCGGGACGTGGTGGCCGCAGCTCCCGGTGGAGTTCCTGGCCGTGTCCGACCCCGTGGCCTGGTTCATGGAGACCTCCCTGGGCAAGCGTCCGCTCGTGCTGCGGCCGGGCATCGACCTGGAGCGCTTCCGTCCCGGCGTGCGCTCCGGTCCGCTCAGCGTGGCCTTCATGCCGCGCAAGAACCGGGCCCTGGCCCAGCAGATCCGGGCCCTGTTCGAGACGCGCAACGGCGCGGGCCGCGTGAGCTGGCTGGAGATCGACGGCCTGAACGCCCAGGGCGTGGCCGAGGCCCTGGGCCGGGCGCACATCTTCCTGGCCACGGGCTTTCCCGAGGGCTGCCCCCTGCCGCCGTTGGAGGCCCTGGCCTGCGGCTGCCTCTGCGTGGGCTTCAGCGGTTTCGGCGGCTGGGACTACATGCGCCAGGCCCAGGAGAATCCGCGTTTTCGTCCCTGGTGGCCGCTGCGCGAGACGCCCTGGGGCGGCAACGGCTTCTGGTGCGCGGACGGGGATGTGCTGGACGCGGCCCTCTGTCTGGAGCAGGCCGTGCTCCTGCTGGAGGAGGGCGGTCCGGCCCTGGATTCGGTCCTCGCCGCCGGACGGGCCACGGCCGCGGCCTATGGCCTGGATTCCTTCCGCCGGGGCGTGCTGGACACCTGGGCCGCCTTGGAGGCATAAGCCGTTTCGGCGGGAGACGGTCCCGCCCCCTTCGCGCCGCCGCCGCTTCCTTTCGGGAAGGCGCGGCGGTTCACGTTCACGAGGACCATCGAGATGTCGAAGAAGCACAAGGCGCGGCCCGAGCCCGAAAGCTTGGGCCTGCCGCAAGGGGGCGTCGACACCCACGCCCACCTGGACATGCAGGCCTACGAGATGGGCCTGGAAACCGTGCTGGACCGCGCCCGGGCCTCGGGCCTGAGCCGCATCGGCAACGTCTTTCTCGGGCCGGACGCCTATCTGGAGCACCGGAGCCTGTTCGCGGCCCGGCCGGAGGTCTTCTTCCTCCTGGCCGAGCATCCCAACGACACGGCCGGGTTCGACGAGTCCCGGGCCCAGCGCCTGCTCGACTGCCTGCGCGGCGATCCGCGCATCCGGGCCGTGGGCGAGACCGGGCTGGATTTCTATTGGAAGGACGTGGCCCCGGAGGAGCAGGAGCGGGCCTTCCGCCTGCACCTGGATTTGGCCCGGCAGACGGACCTGCCGCCGGTGATCCACTGCCGCGACGCCGAGGAGCGGACCCTGGCCGTGCTGGACGACATGGGCTTCCGGGATCGGCCGCTGCTCTGGCACTGTTTCGGCGGGAACGCGGACCTGGCCCGGGAGATCGTCGCGCGCGGCTGGCACGTGAGCGTGCCCGGCACCGTGACCTATGCCCGCAACGAGGCGCTGCGCGCGGCCGTGCCCGGCATTCCCTCCGACCGGCTCGTGCTGGAGACGGACTGTCCCTACCTCACGCCCGAGCCCTGGCGCGGCAAGCAGAACCATCCGGCCCTGGTGGGCTTTACGGCCGTGGCCGTGGCCGGGTTGCGGGGCGTTCCGGCCGGGGAGCTGTGGACCATGTGCGCGGACAACGCGCGGCGTTTTTTCGGGCTTTGAGCCCGGACGGCGGACCAAAAGAAGACGGGCCGGCTTTTGCCGGCCCGTCTGTTTTCAGGCGTATGGATCAACCCGCTCAGCAGGTGCCGGCGCGGTGGGCCGCCTCGGTGCAGCTGATGCGGGCCAGGGCCTTGCGCAGGGAAGCCTGGGCCCGGGCGTAGTTGATCTTTTCCTGTTGCTGGGCGAGCCGCGCCTGAGCCCGTTCCTGGGCCCGGCGGGCACGCTCGATGTCGATCTCGGCAGCGGTCTCGGCCACCTCGGCGAGCACGGTGACCTTGTCCCCGCTCACCTCGCAGAAGCCGCCGGCCACGAAGACGTAGTGCGCCTTCCCGGAATCCTTGAAGTAGAGGTTTCCGATGCCCAGGGCCGACAGGAAGGGGATGTGGCTCGGCAGCACGCCGAACTCGCCGAGCGCGCCGGGCGCGCCCACATACTCCACTTCCTGAGAGAGGACCTTGCGGTCGGGCGTGACGATCTCGAGCAGCAGCTTTTTAGCCATGTCCCTATCCTACATGTTCTTGGCGTTTTCCAGAGCCTCTTCGATGCCGCCCACCATGTAGAACGCCTGCTCCGGGATGTCGTCGTGCTTGCCGTCCAGGATTTCCCTGAAGCCGCGGATGGTGTCCTCGATCTTCACGTACTTTCCGGCGCGGCCCGTGAACTGCTCGGCCACGCTGAAGGGCTGGGAGAGGAACCGCTGGATCTTGCGGGCCCGGGACACGGTGAGCTTGTCCTCGTCGGAGAGCTCGTCCATGCCCAGAATCGCGATGATGTCCTGCAGGTCCTTGTACTTCTGCAGCACGCTCTGCACGCCGCGGGCGGTCTGGTAGTGCTCCTTGCCCAGGACCAGGGGGTCCAGGATGCGGGAGGTGGAGTCCAGCGGGTCCACGGCGGGGTAGATGCCCAGCTCGGCGATCTGGCGCGAGAGCACCAGCGTGCCGTCCAGGTGCGAGAACGTGGTGGCCGGGGCCGGGTCGGTCAGGTCGTCGGCGGGCACGTACACGGCCTGCACCGAGGTGATCGAACCCTTGGTGGTGGAGGTGATGCGCTCCTGCAGTTCGCCGAGGTCGGTGCCCAGCGTGGGCTGGTAACCCACCGCGGAGGGCATGCGGCCGAGAAGCGCGGACACCTCGGAACCGGCCTGGGTGAACCGGAAGATGTTGTCGATGAACAGGAGCACGTCCTGGCCTTCCTGGTCGCGGAAGTATTCCGCGGCGGTGAGGGCGGTCAGGGCGACGCGGGCGCGGGCTCCCGGAGGCTCGTTCATCTGGCCGTAGACCAGGGCGGCTTTGTCCAGAATGCCGGCGTCCTTGAACTCGTGGTACAGGTCGTTGCCCTCACGGGTGCGCTCACCCACGCCGGCGAACACGGACAGGCCGCCGTGCTGCTTGGCGATGTTGTTGATGAGCTCCATGAGAATAACGGTCTTGCCCACGCCGGCGCCGCCGAAGAGGCCCATCTTGCCGCCCTTGGGGAAGGGGATCAGGAGGTCGACGACCTTGACGCCCGTCTCCAGGAGTTCGACCTTGGTGTTCTGGTCGGTGAAGGCCGGGGCGTGACGGTGGATGGGGAGCATGATCTCCGAGGAGATCGGCCCCAGCTCGTCCACGGGACGGCCCACGACGTTCATGATGCGGCCCAGGGAGGCCTTGCCGGCGGGCACCAGGATGGGCTTGCCGGTGTCCACCACGTCCATGCCGCGCACCAGACCTTCGGTGGCGTCCATGGCGATGGTGCGGACGACGTTGTTGCCCAGGTGCTGCGCGACTTCGCAGACCAGATCCGGCGCGTCGGTATTGTTGGGATTCTTGATATCCAACGCGTTCAGAATGTTGGGCAGTTTGCCTTCAGGAAATTCGACGTCGACGACGGCGCCGATGACCTGAACGATCTTGCCGATGTTGCTCATGTGTTAGGCCCCCTTTTACCCTTTCAGCGCTTCCGCGCCGCCGACGATGTCCATCAGCTCCCTGGTGATCGAAGTCTGACGGGTCTTGTTATAGAGCAGTGTCAAGGCCTTGGTCAGGTCGTCGCAGGCCTTGGTTGCATTGTCCATGGCCGCCATGCGCGCGGCGTGCTCGCTGGCGGAGGTGTCCAGAAGTCCGCGGTACAGTTGCACCTTGATGAAGCGGGGCAGCAGTTCCGCGAGCAGACCCTCCACCGACGGTTCGTAGAGGTACTCGGCCTTGGCCTCTTCCGTGGCCTCCCCGCCCTCGGCCGCGTGGGACACGATGGGCAGGATGTCCAGGGTCACGGCGGGCTGGCGGGCCATGCTCACGAACTCGCCGTAGATCAGATGCACTTCGTCCAGGTCGCCGGCCAGGTAGCTGGCGATGATCTCCATGCCGATCTCGTTGGCCAGGGTGAAGTCGAAGGAGCCCATGGCGTCGGGGTACTGCAGGCCGATCTCGTACTCCAGCTTGCGCACCGCGTCGCGGCCCTTCTTGCCTACGCAGTAGAACTTCACCGACTTTCCGGCGGCCTTCTTCTCGGCCGCCAGCTTGGTCGCCATCTTGATGAGGTTGGTGTTGAAGCTGCCGCACAGGCCGCGGTCGGAGGTGACCAGGACGACGCCCACGGTCTTGACCTCCTCACGGACTTCCAGCAGCGGATGCACGCTCCCATCGGCGCCCGAAGCCAGATCACCCAGCATTTCATAGAACTTGGAGGCGTAGGGCCGGAAACGCTCAATGCGCGCCTGCGCATTGCGCATCTTGGCCGAGGCCACCATGTTCATGGCCTTGGTGATCTGTTTCGTCTTCTTGACGCCGGTGATCTTCGTCTTGACGTCTCTCAGAGATGCCATCGCCTATCCCCCCGCCGCCTTAGGCGCGGAATCCCTTCTTGAACTCTTCCAGGGCGGCCTTGAGGCGGGTTTCGATGTTCTCGTCGAGAGCCTTCTTCTCAACGATGTCCTTCAGGATGTCGGCCTTGGAGTTGCGCATGAAGTCCAGGAACTCGTCCTCGAACTTGCGCACGGCCTCGACCGGCACGTCGTCCATGAAGCCGCGGGTGCCGGCGTACAGGGAGGCGACCTGCTCCTGGACGGGCATGGGCTGGTACTGCGGCTGCTTCAGCAGCTCGACCAGGCGGGCGCCGCGGTTGAGCTTGGCCTGGGTGCGCTTGTCCAGGTCGGAGCCGAACTGCGCGAAGGCGGCCAGCTCGCGGTACTGGGCCAGGTCGAGACGGAGCGAACCGGCGACCTGCTTCATGGCCTTGATCTGGGCCGCGCCGCCGACTCGGGAGACCGAGAGGCCGACGTTGATGGCCGGGCGGATGCCGGCGTTGAACAGGTTCGGCTCCAGGTACACCTGGCCGTCCGTGATCGAGATCACGTTCGTGGGGATGTACGCGGACACGTCGCCGGCCTGGGTCTCGATGATCGGCAGGGCGGTCATGGAACCGGCGCCGCGGTCGTCGGAGACCTTCGCCGCGCGCTCCAGCAGGCGGGAGTGCAGGTAGAAGACGTCGCCGGGGTAGGCTTCGCGTCCCGGAGGGCGGCGGAGCAGCAGCGACATCTGGCGGTAGGCCACGGCCTGCTTGGACAGGTCGTCGTAGATGATCAGGGCGTGCTTGCCGGAATCGCGGTAGTACTCGGCCATGGTGCAGCCGGAGTAGGCGGCGATGAACTGCAGCGGCGCGGGCTCGGAAGCCGTGGCCGAGATGATCGTGGTGTACTCCATGGCGCCGTACTTGCGCAGGGCGTCGGCCACCAGGGCGACCGTGGCCTTCTTCTGGCCGACGGCGACATAGAAGCAGTGCACGTCGCCGCCCTTCTGCGCCAGGATGGCGTCCAGGCAGACGGCCGTCTTGCCGACCTGGCGGTCGCCGATGATCAGCTCGCGCTGGCCGCGGCCGACCGGGGTCATGGCGTCGACGGCCTTGAGGCCGGTCATCATCGGCTGGTGCACGCTCTTGCGCTGGACGATGCCGGGCGCCTTGAGCTCCACCGGGCGGACTTCCTTGGAGTCGATCGGTCCCAGACCGTCGAGCGGCTCGCCCAGCGGGTTCAGGACGCGGCCCATGACCGCGTCGCCGACCGGCACGGAGAAGATCTGGCCGGTGCGCTTGACCGGGTCGCCTTCCTTGAGGTCCGTGGTTTCGCCCAGGAGGGCGACGCCCACGTTGTCCTCTTCCAGGTTGAGCACCATGCCCTTGAGGCCGCCGGGGAACTCCAGCAGCTCCATGGCCATGGCGTTCTCAACGCCGTGGACGCGGGCGATACCGTCACCGACGTAGATCACGGTGCCGGTCTCGCTCATCTCCACGCGGGACTGATAGTTCTGAATCTGTCCCTCGATGATTTTGCTGATTTCTTCGGCTTTGATCTGCATGGCCCTACTCACCCCTCTTGATGGTTTCTTTCAAAATGTCGAGCTGCGCCCGCAGGCTGGCATCGAGGACCCTGTCCCCGACCTTGAGCACGATGCCGCCGAGGATGCCCTTATCCACGGCGTAATCCAGCTCAAGCTTCTTGCCCGCCTGCTGCTCCAGCTTGTTCTTGATATCGGTCCGCCGGGCCTCGGGCAGCTCCACGGCCGTGACCAGGCGGCCACGCACCACGCCGTTCACGGCGTCCAGCAGCTTTCCGAAGGCTCCCGCGATGTCGGGAAGGAAGGGCAACCTGTTCTTGTCGGCCAACAGGTCGCAGAAGTTCTTCATGGCGGGGCTCACGGCCGCCGCCTCCAGGACCTTGCCCAGGACCGCCTTCTTCTCGTCCCGGTTGAACACCGGGCTGCGGAAGAAGCGCACGGTCTCGGGCGAACCCCCCAGGACCTCAGCCAGTCGCGACAGTTCCTCGCCGTACTTCTGAAGCTCGGCCGCGCCCTGCTTCTCGCCGAAGGCGAAGAGGGCCTTGGCGTAACGGCGTGCTACAACGTTGCCGGTCAATTGAGCACCACCTTTGTTAAGTATTCATCCACGAGGCGCTCGTGGTCCTGGGCCGAGAGCTTCTCGCTCACGATCTTGGTCGCGGCCTCGACGATCAGGTCGGCCATCTGGGCGCGGACGGCCTCGACGGCGGCCTTGGATTCGTTCTCGGCGGACATCTTGGCCTGGGCCTTGATCTGCTCGGCGTCCTTCTTGGCCTTCTCGATGATCGAGGCCTTCAGGGCCTCGCCCTGAGCCCGGGCCTCGTCCAGCAGGGCCTTGCGCTCGGCGTCCAGGTTGGCGATGCTCTGCTCCACGTCCTTGAGACGCTTGGCGGCCTCGTTCTGGCGGATCTCGAGGTCGTCGAGGTCCTTCTTGATCTGGTTGCGGCGACCGCTGAAGAAGGCGGCGATCTTCTTGCCGGCCAGATACCAGATGATGCCCACGAAGATCGCGAAGTTGACGACCCTCAGCAGGTAGTTGCCCCAGGGCAGCTCGTGGTGCTCACCGGCGTCGCCCGAGGCGTACGCCAGCCCGGCCAGCGCCAGGACGAACAGAGCCGCCGCGCAAATGTTGATGAAACGTTTCAAGCCCTCTCCTCCTTCCCTCTACGCCCGGCCCAGGATCTTTTCCGTGGCCTTCTGGGCGTACTGTTCCACGTCCTTCTTGAGCTGCGCCAGGGCGTCCCGGGCCTGGCCCGAGATGTCGGCGCGGGCGGCCTTCAGGGTGGACGCGGCCTCCTGGCCGGCGGCGGCCAGAATGCCCTGCTCCTCCTTGACACCCTCGGCCTTGAGGCCGTTGCGGATGTCCACCGCGTCCTTGCGGGCGCCGGTCAGGGCGGCCTGGTAGTCACGCAGCTTGCCGTCGGACTGGGCGGTGAACTGCTCCACCTTGCCCAGCTTTTCGGCCATCAGCTCGCCGCGCTTCTTGATGATCGCGCGGATGGGGCTGAAGAGGAGGATGTTCAGAACCAGCAGGGTGATGATGAAATTCACAAGCTGAATGAAAAAGGAAAAATCCAGATCAATCATACCCGCCCCCAAGGAAATTGTGAATTTTGAGACAAAGTCACAGGCCCTTTATCCAATTTCAGCCGGTGTGTCAAAGCCTTTTTGCCGGAAAGGCGGCTGCTTTCGGGCCGCCGGACCACGGCCCACGGCCGCTTGTGCCGGTTAGAACAAGTTGTCGCCGGAGGTCCCGGCCGGGGTCGTGGAGCCGTCGGGCTGGACCATGGCCAGGCGGCCCTCCAGGACCGCGCCCTCCTCGACCACGAGCACCGGCGTCCTGATGTCGCCCTGGAGGTTGGCGGTCTTGTGCAGGACCACCCGCCCCCCGGCCTCCACCTCGCCGCGCAGGTTGCCGGAGAGCACGAGCTGGCCCACCCGGACGGTTCCCTCGACCACGGCCTCCTGGCCGATGACCAGGGTGCCGTCGGACTCCACCTCGCCCTGGAAATTGCCGTCGATGCGCACGGCCCCGTGGAAGTGAAGCTTGCCGTGGTAGCTGGTCCCGGCGCCGAGAAAGGCGTTGATTTCGTCCTTGGCCATGCTGCCTTGCTCCTTGATGCCGGTGAAAGGCGGACAGGCCGGGCGCGTCGCTCCCCCGCCCCTAGCCCTGCTTGAACAGGAACCGGCGCATGGAGACGTTGAGCGCGAGGCCGATGAGACAGAAGTTCACCAGGGTGGCGCTGCCCCCATAACTGATGAAGGGCAAGGGAATGCCGACCACTGGCATGAGCCCCAGGACCATACCCATGTTTATGAGGATTTGCCAGAAGAAATAGAAGAAGATTCCGGCGGCCAGGTAGCTGCCGAAGAGATCCCGGGGATCCCGGGCGATGACCATCAGCTGGTAGAGGAAGACGCAGAAGGTGGTCAGGAGGAGCATCATGCCCAGGAAGCCCCATTCCTCGCCGAACACGGCCACCGCGAAGTCGGTGTGCTTTTCCGGCAGGAAGCGGAGCTGGCTCTGGGTCCCGGCCAGGAAGCCCTTGCCCCAGAACTGGCCCGAGCCGATGGCGATTTCGGACTGGATGATGTGGTAGCCCGCGCCCAGGGGGTCGGTGGCGGGGTCCAGGAAGGAGAGGATGCGCCGCTTCTGATAGTCGTGCAGGCCGAACCAGGCCAGGGGCAGCAGGCTCGGAATGGCCACCAGCGCGGTCTTGAAGACCCGGGGGGTGAGGCCTCTGTAAAGGATGAGGCCGCCCAGGAGCATGAGGATGGACAGGCCCGAACCCAGGTCCGGCTGGAGGATGACCATGCCGGCGGGCACCAGGCCCACGGCCAGGATGCAGAAGAGCTTGAGGAATCCCAGGCGTTCCTTCTCCATGGAGAGGATGCGCGCGCCGATGATCAGGATGCAGATCTTGGCCATCTCGCTGGGCTGGAAGCTCATGAAGCCCAGGTCCAGCCAGCGCCGCGCGCCGTAGATGGTCTTGCCCGCGAAGGGCACGGCGGCCAAGAGCGCCACCGTGATCCAGAACAGGGGCCAGGCCGCCGTGCGCAGGTGCTTGTAGTCGAAGAAGGTCATGCAGGTCATGCCGCACAGGCCCATGAGGCCCCAGACGAGCTGCTTCTGATAGAAGCTGTCCACGCTCATGCCCTCGCCCAGGCGGAAGCCGCTGGCCGAGTAGAGGTTCATGACCCCGCAGAGGAAGAGCAGCATGGTCAGGCCCAGCAGGGGCCAGTTGACGTGGAAGAGCAGGCGTCTGTCGATGGGCGACATGGGCGGCTCCTTATTCGTTGTTGTCCGGGGCTTCCGGGACTTCGGGCACCGGACCCACCCCCTTGCCCAGGAAGACGTAGTCGAAGACGGTCTTCACCGAGGGGCCCGCGCCCGATCCGCCGTGCAGGCCGTGCTCGACCATGGCCACCACCACCACGCGGCGGTCGCCCCGCTCGGCGAAGCCCGCCATCCAGGCGTGGTCGCGCATGTGGTAGGGAATCTTGTCCTCGGGCATGGCCTTGAGTTCGTCGGTGAGGCGCACCACCTGGGCCGTGCCGGTCTTGGCCCCGGCCGTGACCCCGGGGGTCTGGACGCGGCGGCAGGTGCCGCGCGGATCCTCCACGGTGGCCACCATGTCCTTCTTGATGATCGCCCGCTGGGCGTCGGTGAGCGGCAGGCGGCCCTGGAGCACGGGCGGGTCGCCGTGGATCAGGTTCGGCTTGAGCAGGCGGCCGCCGTTGATGAGCGCGGCGATGTAGCGGGCCACCTGCAGGGGCGAGACCTGGGTGTAGCCCTGGCCGATGGCGAAGTTCAGGTCCTCGCCCTTGGTCCATTTCTGGCCGAAGCGCTTGAGCTTCCATTCCCGGGTGGGGATGTTGCCGCCCTTTTCGTGGGGCAGGTCGATGCCGGTGGGTTTGCCGAACCCGGCGGCGAAGGCGAACTCGCTGATGCGGTCCACGCCGAGCTTCATGCCGAGCTTGTAGAAGTACACGTCGCAGGACTGGACCAGGGCCTGCTCCAGGTCCACGGAGCCGTGTCCGCCCCGGCGCCAGCAGCGGAACACGTGGTTGCCCAGGGCCAGGGAGCCCTGGCAGAAGGCCGTCTCGCGCGGATCGAGCATGTTGGCCATGAAGCCCGCCCCGGCCATGACCAGCTTGAACACCGAGCCCGGCGGGTAGACGCTCTGGGTGGCCCGGTTCTGCAGGGGGTGCATGGGGTCGTCGCGCAAGGCCTTCCACTGCTCCGGGGTGAGCCCGGCGGTGAAGGCGTTGGAGTCGAAGGACGGCGCGCTGACCAGGGCCAGAAGCTCGCCGGTGTCCGGGTCCATGGCCACCACGCTGCCCGCCTTGCCCTCCATCTGGCGGGCGATGGTGGCCTGCAGGCCGAGGTCGATGGACAGGACGATGTCCTCGCCGCTCTTGGGCTTCTTGATCAGGGACTCGGAGAGCCTGCGGCCCGTGGCGTCCACCTCCATCTGGCGCACGCCCTTGGTCCCGCGCAGCCGCCGTTCGAGCATCTGCTCCAGGCCGTTCTTGCCCACATAGTCGCCCAGGGCCAGGCTGGAGTCCTTCTCCAGGTCGTCCTCGCTGGCGTCGCCCACGTAGCCGAGCACGTGCGCCAGGAGGTGGCCGAACTTGTAGTAGCGCCGGGAGCGGACCACGATCTCCAGCCCGGGCCAGCGCAGATGGTTGGCCTCCACGGCGGCCACCTGCTCGAAGTCCAGGTCCGGCACGATGAGCATGGGTTCGAAGGGTTTCACCCGCTTGCGGCCCCGGCGGTAGGTGTCCTGGAGCTTGTCCATGGGCGTGCCGGTGATGCGCGAAATCTCGGCCAGGGTGGCGTCCAGGCTCTTCACGTCCTCGCGCACGAGGCCCAGGGCGTAGGCCGGCTCGTTGACGGCCACCATGGTCCCGCCCCGGTCCAGGACCAGCCCGCGCGGGGCGAACACCGGCTCCTGGCGCAGCTGGTTCTCCTTGGCCTTCTCGGCGTATTCCTCGCCCTTGTGCACCTGGAGGTACCAGAGGCGCAGGGCGAAGACGCAGAACAGCCCGAGGATGCAGGCCTGGAGCAGGAGCAGGCCGGAGCGGGGCGGCTGCTGCTCGCGGGAGTCATACAGGTTGGCCATCGTCCCTCAGCCGCGCAGGATAGAACCGGTCCACGAGGAACCAGATCGAGGGGAAGACCACGACCTGGATCATGGATTCCCAGATCACCCGGTCCAGGGGCACGCCCTTCACCGAGAGGGTGGCCATGGCGTAGGTCTGGAGGAAATGCAGCAGGCCCATGACGAGCCCCAGCAGGGTCATGAACGGGAGGCTGCGGGGCTGGAAATAGTCCTGGCCCAGGGAGACGAGCAGGTAGAGGGCCCAGTACCAGATGACCGAGGCCCCGAAGTGCTGGCTGCCCAGGCCCTCCTGCAGGAGCACCCAGGCCAGGGCCAGGACCAGGGCCCGCGCCCGTCCCTCGACCTGGAGGCTGAAGACCAGCCCCGGGGCCAGGAAGTCCACGCCGGGCACGAGGGCCTCGGCCCAGACTCCGGCCGCCGCGAAGCCCGCCCACCAGAGGGCGCGCAACATGTCAGATTCCCCCGCCGGCGGCCGGGGGGGCGTCCCGCCGCCGCAGGACCAGAACCTCTTCCAGGGCCTCGAAATCCATGAGCGGCTCGGCCGTGATGTCCAGGAACAGGGAGAGGTCCGAGCGCTCCACCTTGAGCACCCGGGCCACGGGCAGGCCCTTGGGGAAGGAGTCGGAGAGCCCGGAGGTCACCAGCAGTTCGCCGGGCTCGATGGGCGCGTTCAGGTTCACGTACTTGAGCTCCATCTCCCGCCCCGGCCCGCGTCCGGCCAGCACCCCGGCCGCCCGGTTGTTCTGGCCGATGACCGCGATGCGGCTGTTCACGTCGTGCAGGAGCAGGACCGTGGAGGCGCTCAGGCCCGCGCGCAGGATGCGGCCCACCACGCCGCGGGGCGTGACCACGGGCTGGTCCGCGCCCGCGCCCTGGAGCGTGCCCCGGTCCAGGACCAGGGTCTCCAGCAGGGCGTTGGGCCCCAGCCGGTGGGCGATGACCCGGGCGCCCTCGGCCACCCAGTCCGGCGCGGGGGTGAAGCCCAGGAGCTGCTCCATGCGCGCGCTGGCCCGGGCCTGCTCGCGCAGGGAGGTGTTGTCCATGAGCAGCCGGTCCACCTCGTCGCGCAGGCGGTCGTTCTCCTCCCGCAGGCCGATGAGGTGGATGTACCGGCGCCAGAACGACACGGCCTGGTCCGCCACCCACGTGCCCGGCTTGAGCACGAGTCTCGCGGCGTCCAGGCCGGTGTTTTCGGCGAGTCGGTCCAGATGCCCGGTCCGAATGTTCCAGGTGTACAGGCTCAGATAGACGAACAGGCCCGTGAGGACGATGACTGCGATGCGCTTGAGCTTCACATTAGTCTGCGCAGATGTCCTTATAGAGGTCGATATGTTCCAGGGCCTTGCCGGACCCCTTGACCACGGCCGTGAGCGGGTCGTCCACCACCGTGATGGGCAGCTGGGTCTCGTGCTGGAGCAGGGCGTCCAGGCCGCGCAGCAGCGCGCCGCCGCCGGTGAGCACGATGCCCCGGTCCACGATGTCCGCCGCCAGTTCCGGCGGCGTCTGCTCCAGGGCGATGCGCACGCCCTGGACGATGCCCTCCACCTGCTCGGAGATGGCCTCGCGGACCTCCTCGGCGGTGATGATGCGGTTCTGCGGGATGCCGGTGACCAGGTCGCGGCCCTTGACCTCCATCTCGGAGATCCCGTCCACGGGGTAGGCCGTGCCGATGGTCATCTTGATCTCCTCGGCCGTGGATTCGCCGATGAGCATGTTGTACTTGCGCTTGACGTGCTGCATGATGGCCTCGTCCATCTTGTCGCCGCCGATGCGCACGCTCTTGGCGTAGACGATGCCGGAGAGCGAGATGACCGCGATCTCGGTGGTGCCGCCGCCGATGTCCACGACCATGTTCGAGGTGGGCTCGGTGATCGGCAGGTTGGCGCCGATGGCCGCGGCCATGGGCTCCTCGATGAGGTAGACCTCGCGCGCCCCGGCGCTCTGGGCGCTTTCCTTGACCGCGCGCTTCTCCACCTGGGTGATGCCGGTGGGCACGCAGATCATGATCCGGGGCCGCACGAGCCGCCGGGAGTTGTGCACCTTGGAAATGAAGTGGCGGAGCATGGCCTCGGTGACCTCGAAGTCGGCGATGACGCCGTCCTTCATGGGCCGGATGGCCACGATGTTGCCCGGCGTGCGGCCGAGCATGCGCTTGGCCTCCGCGCCCACGGCGAGCACGGTCTTGCCGCCGCGCGAGTCCTTCTTCACCGCCACCACCGACGGTTCGGAGAGAAGCACGCCCTTGCCCTTGACGTAGACCAGGGTGTTGGCGGTGCCCAGGTCGATGGCCAGGTCCGTGGAGAAGGCCCCGAGAACTTTGTTCAGCAGTTTGCCCATATGTGTTTTGGCTCCTGGAGGGGGGATGCCGTCGGCTTCCCTTGCTTCGGCCGCACTTTCGGCTATTGTAGCGAAACGGCTGCGCGATTGGTAGCAGAAGACGGTGCGTCAAGCAAGCGCGGCCCACGAATCGCGCAAAGGCGGACCGAGCATGCGGCCTTTTCCCTCCCTTTCCGAAGCCCTGCGCCGCGCCTTCGGCCGGAAGGTCTGGAAGATTCCCCTGGACGCGGGCTTCTCCTGCCCCAACCGGGACGGCGCGCTCTCGCGACGGGGTTGCGCCTTCTGCAACGAGCGGGGCTCGGGCACGGGCCTGGCCGCCTCCGGGCTCTCGCTGCGGGAGCAGTGGGATCTCTGGCGCGATCGTCTGGCCAGATCGCGCGGGGCCGACCGCTTCCTGGCCTACCTGCAATCCTATTCCAATACCTACGGGCCGCCGGAACGGCTGGCCGCCGTGCTGGACGAACTGCGCGGCCTGCCCGGGCTGGCCGGGGTCTGCATCGGCACCCGGCCGGACTGCCTGGACGGCGGGAAGATCGCCCTGCTGGCCGGTCTGAAACTGCCCTGGGTGCAGCTGGACCTGGGCCTGCAGTCCGCCGATCCGGCCACGCTCACGCGGATCAACCGGGGCCACGACCCGGCCTGCTTCGCCCGGGCGGCGGAGGAGGCGGCCTCGGCCGGACTCCTGGTCTGCGCCCACCTCATGGCCGGGTTGCCCGGCGAGGGCCGGGAGGCCTTCCTGGCCGGCGTGGACTTCATCAACGACCTGCCCGTGGCCGGGATCAAGCTGCACAACACCCTGGTGCTCAAGGGCACGGAGTTGGCCAAGGACTGGGCGGCCGGGGAATACGAGCCGCCGGGGCTTCCGGACTACGCGGAATGGGCCGCCGAGGCCGTGGACCGGCTGCGGCCGGACATCGTGGTCCAGCGCCTCTGCGCCGACCCGGCCCCGGGCGAGCTGCTGGCCCCGGCCTGGGCCTCGGACAAGGCCGGGGTGCTGGCCGCCGTCCGGGCCGGGCTGGAGGCGCGGGGATTCGCCCCGCTCGGATGACCATCGGGAGGACGCCATGCCGGAGATCGTGACCGCCGGGCCGCTGGCCCTGGCGCTGGAATGGGAGGACGGCCGGATCACGGAGATCGGCCTGCGCTGGTCCGAGGGACTTGCGGCCACGCCGGGGCCTTCCGAGACCGCCCGGGCCGTGGGCCGGACCCTGGAGCGCTACGTGCGCGGCGAGACCGTGCGCTGGCCCGACCTGCCCCTGGCCCTGGAGCGGGTGAGCCGGTTCATCCGCGAGATCCTCCTGACCCTGGTCCGCGAGGCGCCCCAGGGCATGGTGGTCAGCTATGGGGAATTGGCCCGGCTCGGCGGCAGGCCCGGGGCGGCCCGGGCCGTGGGCCGGGCCATGGCCGCCAACCGCTGGCCCTTGATCCTGCCCTGCCACCGGGTGCTCGGCGCGCGCGGCGCGCTCACCGGCTTCAGCAATCCGGCCGGGCTGGCCATGAAGGAGTTTCTGCTGCGCCTGGAGGGGGTGCTTTGACGGGGCTCAGGACCCGAAGCAGGAACGGCCGTCGGGCATGATGTCCGCGGGCAGCACCAGGTTGTGGAAGCGCATGACCAGGCGGCGCACGCATTGGGCGCTGGCCTCGGGCTTGTCGCAGTAGTTCGCGAGCATGGCCCGCGTGATCTCGGTGTCCAGGTTCACGGCCAGGGCCCGGAAGGGGCAGCTCTTGCAGAGCGGGGCGTGCGGGCAGGAATCACATCGTTCGTGGCACATGACGTCTCCTCCGGGCGGCCGGCTCATGCTTCCAGGGGTTGGTCCCCGCCGTCCGCTTCCGCGAGCAGTTCCGTGATTTCGATGAGTGCTCCGCAGGCGGCCAGCGGCCGCCCGTCCGGGTCGGTCTCCAGGTCGGCCAGGGCCAGCGCCATGCGCGGCCAGGGCTCGGCCTCCGGGTCCAGGCGCGAGGAAAAGCGGAACAGGCCGTTGACGGGCCCTTCTCCGGCCAGCAGCTTCGGCACCCATTGCCGCACCAGGACCCGGTCCTCGGGATGGATGCGCGAGAACAGGATCTCCCGGTCGATGGGCTCGGGCGTCTCGGCATAGCCGAACATGCGCTGGATGGGCCGTGAGAGGAACAGGCGTCCGGTGCGGAGATCCTTTTCCCAGTAGCCGACCCCGGCGGCCAGCCGCCGCAGGATGAGCGGGGTGTCGCCGTCCTCGGGCCGGGAGAGCAGGTACTTGAGCCAGACCTGGCGGGAGGGGCGGAAAAGGTCGGCGGGCTTCACGCCCAGGGCCAGACAGAGCTTGTGGATCACGCCGAAGGAGGGCGAGGACAGGCCCCGCTCGATCATGCCGACGTATTGCTCGGTGACGCCGATGCGCTCGGCCAGTTGAGCCTGGGTCATGGCGCGCTCCTCGCGCAGGGCGCGGACCCGCTGGCCGAAAAGAATCTTCAGGGAGAGCTCTGGCATGACCGATAGCTACCAATTCCGAGGCGAATGGGAACAAAACCACAGTTTGTGTCCCTGGAAAGACGCAGTATGGGATCGCGACATTTATTCGCAATGATTCATTTTTTTGTACATGGCAACGGACAGCGAAGAGATATAGACGGACCGTCTCGGCGGAAACGTCCCAAACGACGCGGGCCGCCGGAGCATCATGCCCGGCGGCCCGCGCTGCGTCAGCGGAATTTCGGCGGGTCAGCGGCTCATCCGACGCTGGAGTCGGGCCCGGATGAAGATGGCGATGAGGTTCATGCCGAGCACCAGGGCGATGAGCACGAGGGCCGTGCCGTACTGGAGGTGGCGGGTCTTCTCGATTTCGGTTCCGGCCGTGGCCAGGACGTAGATGTGGTAGGGCAGGGCCATGACGTCGTCCAGGACGGAGGTCGGCATGAGCGGGGTGAAGAACACGGCGGCCGTGAACATGATCGCGGCGGTCTCCCCGGCGGCCCGGCTGATGCCCAGGATGGAGCCGGTGAGGATGCCGGGCAGGGCGGCGGGCAGGACCACCTTGGAGATGGTCTGCCACTTGGTGGCGCCCAGGCCCAGGGAGGCCTCGCGGTAGGTCTGGGGCACGGAGCGCAGGGCCTCCTCGGTGGTGCCGATGACCACCGGCAGGGTCAGCGCGCCCAGGGTCAGGGCTCCGGCGGCGATGGACACGCCGAGGTGCAGGACCGTGACGAAGAAGGCCAGGCCGAAGAGGCCGAAGACCACCGAGGGCACTCCGGCCAGGTTGGAGATGCCCAGGCGGATGAGCCGCAGGAGGCGGCCCGGCCGGGCGTATTCATGAAGATAGATGGCCGAGGCCACGCCCAGGGGCAGGGCCACGACCATGGAGCCGAAGCTGAGCAGGAACGTGCCGAGAATGCAGGGGAAGATGCCGCCCTCGGTCATGGAGTTGCGCGGGGCCTCGGTGAGGAATTCCCAGCTGATGGCCGAGACGCCGTTGAACAGAAGGAACCCGAGGATCACGGCCAGGGCCAGGGCGTTGACCAGCACCGCCGCCCGGAAGACCCAGAAGACGCCGGTCTGCAGGGCCTTGCGGCGATTGTCCCGGGCGCGGGCCTGGTCCTCGGGGAGGAAGCGGGAGAGGCCGTGGGCGGCTGTCGCGTCGACCTGCATGGGGACTCCTAGAGCGTGGCCGCGCCGACCTGCTTGTACTTGTGCGCGATGTGGTCGGCGACGATGTTGAAGAGCAGGGTGAAGACGAAGAGCACCATGCCGATGGCGAACAGGGCGTAGTAGTGCTCGCTCTGGAACGGGGCCTCGCCCATCTCGGCGGCGATGCTCGCGGGCATGGGCCGCACGGGGTCGAAGATGGAGGTGGGGATGAGCCCCGCGCCTCCGGCCACCATGAGCACGACCATGGTCTCGCCGATGGAGCGGGACATGCCCAGGATCACGGCCGTGCTGATGCCCGAGAGCGAGGCGGGCACGATGACCCGGCCCAGGGTCTCCAGGTGCGTGGCGCCCAGGGCCAGGGAGGCCTCCTTGAGTTCCGTGGGCACGGCGAAGATGGCGTCCTCGGACACGCTGGTGATGGTCGGCACGGACATGAACGCCAGCATGAGCGAGGCGTTGAACAGGTTCAGGCCCGTGGCCACGTGGAAGGTGTCCTGCAGGAAGGGCGCGACCACGACCATGCCGAAGAAGCCGATGACCACCGAGGGCAGCGAGGCCAGCAGCTCGATCACCGGCTTGAAGATTTCGCGCACCCGGGGGCTGGCGATCTCGGCCAGGTAGATGGCGGTCATCACTCCCAGGGGGATGGCGATGCACGAGGACAGCACCGTGACCGCGATGGAGCCCGCGATGAGCGGCAGGATGCCGAGCACCGGCGGATCCTCGGTGGGGTACCAGAGGTGGCCGAAGAGGAACTCGCCGGGCGAGACCACCTTGAACACCGGCAGGCCCTCGGCGAACAGGAAGAGCATGATCAGGAAGAGCACGAGGATGCAGGTGGTGGCCGTGCCCAGGAACGAGGATTGGATGAGCCGCTCGCGGGTGGTGCGCTGGAGCTTCAGGGCCTTGAGCAGGAGCATGCCGCCCGCGACAAGGGCCAGGAAGGCGGCGGCGATGTCGTAGCCGTTGGCGCGGGCCGAGGCGCGGTGGCGGATGAGCCCGGCGAGCACGTCCAGGGCTGTCCGGTCCTTGGGCGGGGCGGCCGTGTAGGCCCGGTCCTGGCGCAGATACTTGGCCAGGCGCTCCAGCTCCTCCAGCGAGCCCTGGAGGCGGGTTTCGGCCGCCGCGGCGTCCGCCTCGACCTGGGCCCGCTGGGTCAACTCGAATTCGACGTTGCGCTGGACCTCGCGCAGGGCCCGGGCCACGCCGGGATACTCCTCGCCCGCGCGCGCCAGCGCGTCGATCTTGAGCAGGGCCAGCCCTTCCGCCTCGCTGTGCCGCGAGGCGGCCTGTCCGAGCAGGAACAGGCCCAGGGCCAGGGCCAGGAGGATGCCGACGGAAAGATGGAAACGATTCACCGGGAGCACCTCGAACACGTTGGGGGCCGCCATCCCGCGCCGACGCCGGAACGGCATGCCCCGCCGGAACGGCGCGGACCGTTCCGGCGGGGCGTCTGGACCGTTTCCGACTACTTCTTCAGCGGCACGAAGCCGATCTCGTCGGCCAGCTTCTGGCCGGCGGGCGAGAGCATGAAGTCCACCAGCCCCTTGGCGTCGCCCTTGGGCTCGCCGGGGGTGTAGAGGTTCAGCCCGCGGGAGACGGGGTAGCTCTTGTTCAGGGCGGTCTCGGCGTTGCCCATGACGCCGCCCACGCTGACCTGCTTGATTTCCTTGTTCAGGTAGCCGAGGCCGATGTAGCCGACGGCCAGCTTGTTCTTGGACACGGCCTGGACCACGGCGCCGTTGGAGGCCTGGAGCAGGGCGCCGGGGAAGACGCGCTCCTTCTTGCCGTCGGCGTGCATGACCTTGTTCTCCCAGCAGTCGTAGGTGCCGGAAGAGGTGTCGCGGGAGATGACCACGATCTGGCCGTCGGCGCCGCCGACGTCCTTCCAGTTGGTGATCTTGCCGGCGTAGATGTCCTGGAGCTGGGCCACGCTCAGGTCCTTGACGCCGTTGCTCGGATGCACGATCGGCACGATGCAGTCATAGGCCACGATGAACTGCTTGGGGGCGCGGCCGTTGGCGGTGGCGGCCTCGGTCTCCTTGTCCTTCATGTCGCGGGACATCATGGCGATGTCGCAGGTGCCGTCGATGAGGGCCTTGGCGCCTTCGCTGGAGCCGCCTCCGGAGATGGAGACGTTCACGCCCTTGTTCTTGGCCATGAAGGCCTCGGCCGACTTCTGCATGAGCGGCAGCACGGTGGTGGAGCCCTTGACTTCGACGCTGCCGGCGAAAGCCAGGCCGGACAGGCACAGGGTCAGTGCGGCGGCGAGCGCCACAATCTTGATCTTCATGGAAACGTCCTCCGCGAATGGGATTGTGTTGTTTTGAAAACCCTCTTGCCGAATTCGGATGTCACTTTCTAGCAATCCCACGTTACACGAATGTGACGGAAAAGAGAAAGCTGGGTGACACGAAGATTCGCGCGGGGCGTCCGCCGGGTTCCGGCCGGGAGGCGGCGCGGCTGGCACGGAACTTGATGCGCCGCTTGTCGCGACAAAGAACCGTCCCGAAGGAGAATCGCGTGGAAGTGAAGCACCTCATCATCGGAGCCGGTCCCACGGGCCTCGGCGCGGCCCACCGGCTGCGCGAACTGGGCGAGGAATCCTTCCTGGTCCTGGAAAAAAATGCCCACCCCGGCGGCCTGTCGGCCAGCTTCCGCGACGCGGCCGGGTTCACCTGGGACATCGGGGGCCATGTCCTCTTCTCCCACTATCCCTATTTCGACAGACTGGTGGGCGGCCTGCTCTCCGGGGAATACCTGGAGCACCAGCGCGAGTCCTGGGTCCGCGCCTGCGGCGGCTGGGTGCCCTATCCCTTCCAGAACAACGTCCGCCACCTGCCCCGGGCCGAGCGCTGGGAGTGCGTGCGCGGGCTGCTGCCGGGCAAGCGGCCCGAGGGGCGGCCGGAGAATTTCCGGCAGTGGATCGAGTGCGTCTTCGGCCGGGGCATCGCGGACATCTTCATGCTGCCTTACAACTTCAAGGTCTGGGCCACGCCGCCGGAACTCATGGACTTCACCTGGATCGGCGAGCGGGTGAGCGTGGTGGACCTGGAGGGCGTGCTCAAGAACATCCTCCTGGAGCTGGACGACGTGGCCTGGGGCCCGAACAACACCTTCAGGTTCCCGCTGCGCGGCGGCACGGGCGAGATTTTCCGCCGTCTGGCCGTCCGGGTGGAGGACAAGGTGCGCTACGGCGCGGACCTGGTCCGGTTGGACGCCCGGGGCCGGACCGCACGCACGGCCGACGGCCAGGAGGTGCGCTACGAAACGCTCCTGAACACCGCGCCCCTGGACCTCCTGGCCGGGCGCTGGCTGGCCGATCCCGAGCCGGAGCTGGTGGAGGCCGCCTCCGCCCTGGTCCACAACGGGGTCTATGTGGCCGGGGTGGGCCTGCCGTCCTCGGGCGCGGCCGACAGCCGCTGCTGGATGTATTTCCCCGGCGACGAGACGCCCTTCTACCGGACCACCAACTTCCACAACTACTCGCCCAACAACCCGGCCGCGCCGGACCAGCGGGCGCTCATGTGCGAGACGAGCTTCTCGGCGCGCAAGCCCGAGGCCGCGTCCGGTCTCATGGCCCGCACCGAGGCCGGTCTCGCGGCCTGCGGCCTGATGGCCGCCGGGGAGGGCGCCCGGGCCCTGACCCGCTGGGAGACGGTGGTGGACTACGGCTACCCCGTGCCTTGCCTTGGCCGCGACCAGGCGCTACAGACCATACAGCCGAGGCTGGAGGCCCGGGGAATCTTCTCCCGCGGCCGCTTCGGCGGCTGGAAGTACGAGGTGGGCAACATGGACCATTCCGTCATGCAGGGCGTGGAATGGGCCGAACGCATGGTCCAGGGCCTGCCGGAGCGCACCTATTCCCTGTAACGCATGGACGTGGACGTGACCGTTTTCGAACAGCGCCGCCAGGCGCTCAAGGAGAGTCTTCGCGAGCGGGGCCTGCCCGCCCTGCTCGTGTCCCACGCCGCCAACCGCTGGTACCTCTCCGGCTTCGAGCTGGCCGACTCGCAGTGCAACGAGTCGGCGGGCTGGCTGGTGATCACGGCCCACGGCGGCGACACCCTGCTCACCGACCCCCGCTTCGAGGAAGCCGCCCGCCGAGTCTGGCCCGATGAGATCGTCATCTACTCCTCGCGCAAGATGGACGTGGTCGGGGCCTTCCTCAAATCCCTGGGCCTCCCCGCCTTGGGCTTCGAGCCCCGCGCCCTCTGCGTGCGCGACTACGAGCGGCTGCGCGAGTGCGTCACCCTGACCCCCACCGAGAACCTGGTGGAAGACCTGCGGGTCATCAAGGACGCGGACGAGATCCGGCGCATGGAGGCCTCCTGCGCCCTGAACGAGCGGGTCATGCTGGCCCTGCCGGAGCGGCTCGTCCCGGGCATGACCGAGGCCGAGGCGGCCTGGGAGGTGGAGAGGCTCTTCCGCGAGGGCGGGGCCTCGGGCCTGGCCTTTCCGACCATCGTGGGCGCGGGCGTGAACGCGGCCCTGCCCCACGCCGAGCCCGGCCAGGACCGCCTGCCCGAACAGGGGCTCGTGCTCGTGGACGCGGGCGGCCGCCTGGAGGCCTACTGCTCGGACCAGACCCGCACCTTCTGGCTCGGGCCCGACTCCTCGGACCGCTTCCGCCACGTCCTGGACCTCGTGCGCGAGGCCCAGCGCCGGGCCATCGCATACATCCGCCCGGGCACGCCCATCGCCGAGTCCTACAACCTGGTCCGGCGCTTCTTCGGGGAGCACGGCGTGGCCGACCGCTTCACCCACGGCCTGGGCCACGGCGTGGGCCTGGAGACCCACGAGGCCCCCAGCCTGTCGAGCCTGAGCCGGGACGTGTTCCGGCCGGGCATGGTGGTCACGGTGGAGCCGGGCCTGTACTGGCCGGACTGGGGCGGAGTGCGCTGGGAGCACATGGTCCTGGTCACGGAAGACGGCTGCCGGACGCTCTGACGGCCTATACGACGAAATGTAGCTACACTTTTTCAGCCCACAGCCGGGCCGCCCAGGGGAGGGACAATGCACGCCGCCTATTTCACCGTCCTGGCCCGGGGCTTGGCCGGCGAGCTGGACATCCTGAGCCTGCCCGAGGTCCTGGACCACCTGGACAACCACCAGGTCCATTTCCTCCTGGACCGGGCCGTGACCGGTTGCTACGCCTCGCGCCTGGGGCGCGACCCGGGGCTGGCCGCCGACCCGGCGGCCCTGGCGGCCCTGATCCGGCTGCTGGACCTGCGCGCGCGGCTCCAGCCCTTCGACATCGGGGCGCTCAGGGCCCTGGGGCGTCTGGCCGGGCGGCCGGACCGCACGGCCCGGGCCGAGCTCCTGGAACGCCTGGACGCCGAACCGCGGGGCCTGCGCGACCTGCTGGCCCTGCACGACATGGACCTGTCCCCGGAGGAGGCGCGCCGCGAGACCGAGTCCGTGCTGCGGGCCCTGCTGCGGGCCTATCCCGCCTACATCCAGGTCGCGGACCTGCTCCTCGATCTGGACTTCCGCGACGGCCGGGACCCCGGGGACTGGACCGCGTCCTTCCGCTGTCCCGAGCCCCTGGAGGGAGTCTGGCGACGGCATCTCTTCGCCCACCACGCCCGCCTGGGGCTGGACCGGGCCGCGTCGCGGCTCTGGGAGTCCCTGCCCGCCGAGGACCGCGACGAGACCCTGGAGAACCTGGCCGCCGAGCTGTTCCTCCGCCAGGGGGGCCGCGCGGAGGCCAAGGCCCTGTACCGCTCGTCCCTGTCCCGCGATCCCTCCCAGACGCCGGTGCGCCTGCGCCTCGGCGAGCTGGAGAACCCCACCCCGGTGCGGCCGGAGCTTCTGGACGAGCGCCGGGTGGTGGTCTGCCTGTACTCCTTCAACAAGGCCGCCATGCTGGCCCGGACGCTGGAGGGGCTGGCGGGGACGGACCTGGGCCGGGCCCGGGTGCGCGTGCTGCTCAACGGCTGCTCCGACGATTCCCGGGAACGCGTGGAGGGCGTGCTGCCGCGCTTCGGCGGACGGGACGCAACGATCCTCGACCTGCCGGTGAACGTGGGCGCGCCCCAGGCCCGCAACTGGCTGGCGGCCCTGCCCGAATGCCGGGAGGCCGATTTCGTGGCCTATCTGGACGACGACGTGGACGTGCCCCGGGACTGGCTGGCCCGGCTGCTCACGGTGCTGGAGGAGGCCCCGGACGCGGGCGTGGCGGGCTGCAAGGTGGTCCACACCGGGCACCCGGCCCGGCTCCAGTACCTCTACCGGGCCGTGTCCCCGGTCATCCGGCCGGACCTGTTCAAGCTGGTCATGTCCACGCCCGAGGGCCAGCCCGACCCCGGGGTGTATGACTTCGCCCGCTCGACCATGAACGTCATGGGCTGCTGCCACGTGCTGCGCGCCGACGTTCTGCGCGAGCATCCCTTCGACATCCGCTTCAGCCCCTCGCAGATCGACGACATCGACCATGACCTGCAGGTCTGCCTCGCGGGCCGCCGCGTGCTGTACACCGGGCTGGTGACCTGCGTGCACCACCAGAACTCGGGCTTTTCCGGCACCGCAGGCAAGAGCCTGTCCCGGGCCCAGGCCGGGAACATCATCGGCAACGACCTGAAGCTCTGCGCCAAGCACCTGGAGCACCAGGAGCGGCTGCGGGAGCTGTCCCGGGTCGACCGGGAGCGGGCCCGGAGCGGGGCGGACTGGCGCGGGGAGCGGGCGTGAGGCGCGGGCGCGGAAAACCCGCCGGACCGCCGCCGAGGTGGTCGTCGCGGCTCTACGTGCGCGTGGAGCCCAGCCGGATCGCCCTGTTCCGGTTCCTGCTGGAGGCCCACGACAACCTGGCCCTGTTCAGCGTGGCCGACAGGCGGAAGGGGATTCTGCAGCTGAACTTCAGCCCGGACCAGGACGCCGAGGTGCGGGCCTTCCTGGCGCGGGTCCAGGCCGAGACCGGGGTGGAGACGGTGCTCGACCCCGGGCGGGACTAGTCGCCGATCCAGCCCTGGAGGATCTCGATGATCTTGCGGGCCTGGTCGGCGCTGGAGATGGTGAACTTGGACTGCTGGCGGTACTCGCCGTTGCGCTTCTGGTAGCGGCGGATGCCGTACTTCTCCGGGCCGTACTCCTCGGTGCCCCGGGTCATCTCCTGGTAGCGGAAGAGCAGGGTCGCCCAGGTGCCCTTGGACAGGACGGCCTTGTCCAGCTCCTTGACGAGCAGGACGCCGTTTTCCTCATAATTCACGGTCAGTTCTTCGACGGTCGAGGCCATGCGCGCTCCTTTCTGGGGGAATGGCGGCACGTGGCCGCGCCGATGATCCCTAATTCCCCCGGGCCGGGCTGTCAAATGCCGAGGGGCGCGGCGGCCGTCCGGCGTATCGGTCCACGGGCGCGTAGGCGTCGGTGAGCACGGGCAGGTCCGCTTCGGGGTCCTGGACGCGGGCCGCCAGCATGGCCGCCAGCCCGGGGTCCGGCGAGGGCCGGTCGGCCGCCGCCGGATCGGCGAAGGCCGCCAGGATCACGTTCTGCCACAGCCCGGGATCGGCCGGGTTCTCCACGGCGTAGGCCCGCACGCGGGGAAAGACCGCCGCGTAGGTGGCGAAGATAGCCCGGTAGAGACGGCCCCGGTCGCCGGACATGGAGGAGAGCATGTTCACCAGCACCACGCCGTTGTCCGTGAGCGAGGCGCGCAGGCGGCGGACCGTCTCCACGGTGGTCAGGTGGAAGGGCACGGCGTGGTCGGTGTTGAAGACGTCGCAGAGGATGGCGTCGTAGCGTTCGGCGTTGCGGTTGAGGAAGGTCCGGGCGTCCTCCTCCAGGATGCGCAGGCGCGGGTCGTCGCGCAGGCCGAAGTGCTCCCGGGCCAGGGCCGTGACCCCGGGGTCCAGCTCCACGACGTCCAGGCGCAGCCCCGGGTGGGCGGCCAGGGCGAACTTGGGAAAGGAGTAGCCTCCGCCGCCGAGCACGAGCATCCGGCCCATGTCCGGGGCGAAGTGCCCGGCCAGGCGGTAGAAGCGGGTGTAGGGCAGGGCCAGGGCCTGGGGGTCGTCCAGGTACATGGCGGACTGGCGCGCCCCGGGGCCGGTGATCATGGCCCGCATGAGCCGGTCCGTGCCCTCCTCGCGGGCGAGGCAGACGATGACCCGGCCGTAGGGCGTGTCCGTGTCCAGGAAGCCGCCCCGGGCCAGGCGGGCGTCGGCCGCGCGGGCCAGCAGGAGCAGGGCCAGGAAGAGGCCCAGGGAGACCAGCCCGGGCCTCCAGGACGGCGGGTGGACGCAGGTGGCGGCCAGGGCCAGCACGGCGGCCATGAGCAGGATGATGTTCGTGCTGCCGACCCAGGCGATGAGCACGAATCCGGCCAGGAAGGTTCCGGCGATGCTGCCCAGGGTGGACAGGGCGTAGAGGTCGCCCGCCGTGCGGCCGCCGCGCGCGGGATCGAGCAGCCGCAGGCGCACGGCGAAGGGCGCGACCATGCCCAGGAGCAGGGCCGGTGGGGCGAAGAGGGCCAGCACGGCGGCCACGGCCGCCAGGCGCAGCCCGTTTCCGGCCTGGAGGAAGTCGAGCACGAAGCCCTTGGTCAGGGCCACGGCGGCGGTGCAGAAGGCCGCCAGAAGGATGATCCGGGAGAGACGCCGGGATTCGGGCCGCCGGTCGGCCAACCGTCCGCCCCACCAGGCCCCCAGGCTCAGGGCCGCGAGGATGACGCCGATGAGGCTGGTCCAGACCACCAGCGAGGTCCCCAGGGCGGGAGCCAGGATGCGCGAACCGGCCAGCTCGATGACCATGACCACGGCTCCGCAGAGAAAGACCGCGACCTCAAGCATGGCCGCAATCTCTCACAGAGCCCCGGCGCTCGTCCAGGGGGAGTCGTGGCGGGGTCGTCCCCCGGGGCGGCCGTGGGGCCGCCCCGGAAGCCGGGAAAGGCGGCGGATCAGGAGTATTCGTTGAGCGCCGCGTCGGCGTAGGTGTCCTCGAGCATCTTGCGCAGCCGGTAGGCGCCCTCGACCATGGGGGCCAGCTTGGGCAGGCCGTCGATCTTGTCCACGTAGCTGAACGCGCCGAGCACCTCGGCCATGCGCCGGGTCTCGTCCGTGCCGTGGCCCGTGAACATGACCACCTGGATCTTGGCGTTCACGGCCTTGATCTGCTTGAGCGTCTCCATGCCGTCCATGCCGGGCATGTCGATGTCCAGGATGACCACGTCGTACGGGGTCTTCTTGATCATCTCCATGGCCTCGGCGCCGGAGTGGGCCACGTCCGGGCTCACGCCGTAGAGGATGTGCAGGCGATCGGAGAGGATCCGGCAGAGATCCTTCTCGTCGTCCACGATCAAGAGCTTCATCTTGTCCATCCGTCCCTCCTTCTGGGAGTCGCCGGGTTCAGCCGGCGGAATCAGCCGTTGGTTCCTTCCGTCTTCCGTTCCGTCATGGGCAGGCGCACGCTGAAGCGCGCCCCCCGCCCCTGTTCGCTGTAGAGCGTGATGCGTCCGCCCAGGGCCTCCACCAGGCTCCAGCAGATGGCCAGGCCCAGGCCCGTGCCCTTGCCGACCTCCTTGGTCGAGAAGAAGGGCTCGAAAATCCGTTGCTGGAGCGAGGGCTCCACGCCGGGCCCGGTGTCCGAGACCCGCATGACCGCCTCGCCGTCCTCCAGGGCCAGGCCCAGGCGCAGCATCCCGCCCCGGCCGCTCATGGCGTCCAGGGCGTTGTCCGCCAGGTTGGAGAGCACCAGCTCCAGGTCCGCAGGGGGATAGGGCAGGGCGGGAAAATCGTCCGGGATGTCCGTCTCCAACCGCACGCCCAGCTCCCGGGCCCGCTCCTCGCGGCGGTGGAGCACCTCCACCAGGAACTCCGGCGCGGTGGCCGCGCCCGGGGCGTCCGGGGCCCGGCGCAGGGTCAGGAGCTTGGAGGTGATGGCCTTGCAGCGCTCGGCCTGGGCGTGGATGCGCGACACGGCCCGGAGCATCTCCGGCTTCTGGGCGCAGTCCGTGAATTCCTTGTCCTCCAGCAGGTCCTCGATCCAGCCCGCCTCGTTGAGCATGATGTTCAGCGGGTTGTTGATCTCGTGGGCCACGCCCTTGGCCAGCTCGCCCAGGGCGGCCAGCTTGGCCGTCTCGGTCATGCGCAGCCGGGACTGGCGGTGGCGGCGGCGGTCGGCGGCGTCCTCGATGGCCCGGGCCACGGCCTCGGTCTTGGCGGGCTTGACCAGGTAGTCCCTGGCCCCGAGCTTCATGCCGGTGACGGCCGTGTCCAGGCTGTTGTCGGCGGTGAGCAGGACGAATTCGGTCTGGGGCCGGAGGGCGTGGGCCGCGCGCAGGACCTCGAAGCCGTCCATGCCGGGCAGGCCCAGGTCCAGGACCACGACCTCGGAGTCGGCGCGGCGCAGCGCCTCCAGGGCCTCCTCGCCCCGGTAGGCCGTGCGCACGGCGAATCCCCGGGCCCTGAGCCGTTCGGCCAGGGTGTCCGCGAAGTCGCGCTCGTCGTCCACCAGCAGCACGGAGTTCATGCGTCTTCCGTCCTCAGCGTCCCCGCGTCCGGGAGACGGCCCGGATGCTGTCCAGCAGTTCCTCGATGTCCATGGGCTTCTTGTGGTAGGCCGCCGCGCCCAGGCCCATGCAGGTCTCGCGCTCGGCCTCGGAGCCGTGCCCGGTGAGCATGATGACCCGGATGGCGGGCCAGCGGGAGCGCACCACGCGGAGCACCTCCGCGCCGTTCATGCCCGGCATGCGCAGGTCCAGGACCATGACCTCGGGCTCGTCCTCCTCGATCAGCTCCAGGGCCCGCGCGCCGTCGAGGGCCACGCGGGGCTCGATGCCCCGCAGCCCGAGGCGTTCGGCCAGGGTGGTCACGAAGCCTTCCTCGTCGTCCACCAGCAGGAGCTTGATCTCGGACATGGCGCGCCTCCTATTCCCTCGCTCCGGCGAGGGGGAAAGACAGCTCCAGACAACCCTCGGCCGCGCTCGGCCGCGCGCCCGTGCCGCGCAGGGCCTCGTCCAGCCCGGCCACGGCCCCGGGGTCCAGCCGGAGCCCGTCCAGGCAGAGCCGGACCTCGGCGCGGCCGTCGCGGACCAGGGCCTCGACGCTCACCACCCGGCCGTCCGGGCCGGGCAGGCCGAAAACATGGGACAGGCCCAGGAACACGGCGGTCATGGCGGGCAGGGTGCCGATTTCCACGGGGACCGGCCTGGTGGAGTCCTTCAGCCGGACCTCCGCGCTCTTCATGTGCGCCAGGCGCTCGGTGAGCTGGACCACGGCCCGGCAGCAGGCCGACAGGTCGGTGTTGTCGAGCTGGTTGTCGTCCGGGGCGTGGGCCAGGCGGCTCATGGCCTCCAGGATGCCCTTGCCGCGCTCCACGTGGCGGGTGATGTGCCCCACCGCGCGGTCCAGGGCGTCGCGATGCTTGAAGGGCGCGTCCTTGTTGATGACCAGAAGGTCGCCCACGAGTCCGGCGGACTCGCGGATGATGGCCAGCACATTCTGCATGTCGTGCATGGCCATGGCCGTGACCGTGCCCATGAAGCGCGCTTCTCGCATGGCCCGCTCCCGGGGACTAGGCCCCGCCTCCGGCCGCGACGGCCTCGCCCAGCTTGGCGATGAGCTCGTCCAGGTCCAGGGGTTTCATCATATAGAAGAACGCGCCCAGCTTCATGCCCTCGATGCCGTCGCGGGTCTTGCCCTGGCCGGTGAGCAGGATGACCTGCACCTTTGGATGGCTCTCCTTGACCCGCCGGAGCACGTCCAGGCCCTTCATGCCCGGCATCATCACGTCCAGGACCATGACCTGGGGCGGGTCCTGGGCCACGGCCTTGAGCGCGGACTCGCCGTCGTGGGCCAGGCGGGGCGACATGCCGCGCAGCTCCAGCCGCTCGGCCAGGGTGGAGACGAACTCCACCTCGTCGTCCACCAGGAGAATCTTCCAGTCCTTGACGTCCATGATCTAGCCCTCCGCCTGCTTCTTGGGCAGCAGGATGGTGATGGTGGTGCCCTCGCCCTGCTTGCTGCTCACCTGGATCTCGCCGCCGAGGCGTTTGACGATGCCGTAGGTGATGGACATGCCCAGGCCCGTGCCCTTGTCCTTCTTGGTGGTGAAGAAGGGCTCGAACATGTGCTTGACCGTCTCCTCGCACATGCCGCAGCCGTCGTCCTGGATGGACACGGCCACGAAGTGCTCGTCGAGGTCGGCGGTGACCACCCTGATGTGGCCGCCGTCGGCCACGGCGAACAGGGCGTTGTTGAGCACGTTCAGGAATACCTGCTGGATCTGGCCCTGGTCCGAGGGGATGGGCGGCAGGCCCTCGGCCAGCTCCCGCTCCAGGCTCACGTTGCGGTACTGGGCCTCGCGCTCCAGGAAGCCCATGGTCTCGGTGAGCACCCGGTTGATGTCCAGGGGTTCGATCTTCACGTCCATGCGCCGGGCGAAGCCGAGCATGCGCTGGGTGATGCTCCGGCCCCGGTTCACGGAGGCGATGATGGCGTCCACCTGGGCCAGGAAGCGCTCCTTGTCCGGGAAGTCGGGGCGCAGGCCGATGAGGTCGCGCATGAGCCCGGCCTTCTCGTTGATGATCGCCAGGGGGTTGTTGATCTCGTGGGCCACGCCCGCGGCCAGGCGGCCGATGGAGGAGAGCTTCTGGGTGTGCTCCATCTGGTGGATGGCGCTCAGCCGCCGCTCGTCGCTCTCGCGCAGCCGCCGGATGATCACGTTGGTGATCTGGTAGACGGCCACGAAGATCGCCGCCACCCCGGCCAGGAAGATGATCAGCAGGTCGATGCGCACCGAGTACCAGGTCTGGAGCACCGAGGGCCGGGGCTTCACGGCCATGAGCACGAAATCCGCGTCCGCGAAGTAGGTGTAGGAGAGGAAGGCCTCCTCGCCCGCGGGCGTGAGGATGTTGACCACGTTGGTCTCGAAGCTCGGCGCGGGCATGGGGAAGGGCAGCTTGTCCAGGACCTTGCCGTAGAGCAGGGAATCGGTCTGGAGCACGCCCTCGCGGTTGACCAGGAAGGCGTCGCCGCCGGGCTCCAGGCTCATGGCCGCGATGATCCGGTCGAACTGCGAGGTGTCGATGGTGGCCCGCAGGACCCAGGAGCGGCCGTCCTCGCCCGTGTGCTGCACGGCGATGACCACATGAGGGAACTTGCGGAAGCCCATGAACACGTCGCTCATGTACTTGCCCTTGATGCTCACCTGGTGGAACCAGGCCTGCTCGGCGTAGTTGCGGCCCCTGAGGTCGTAGGGCCCCACGTAGCTGCGCAGGTCGCCCTTGGAGTCGATGAGCGCCAGGTCCACGAAGCCCACGAACTCCCGGCGCATGACCTGGAAGATGCGGTTGAGGACCTTTTCGTTGGCCAGGTCCTCGAAGGGGTAGGCCGAGGCGATGAGGCTCACGGTGGAGGTGCGCTCGGCCAGGAAGATTTCAAAAGAATTTCTGGTCTTGCTCACCAGCACCCGCAGGGGGTTCTGGATTTCGCCGGTGAGCGTGGCCTGGTGCTCGTAGTAGTTGATGGCCGCCAGGGTCAGCAGCGGCAGGATCGAGACCACGGCCATGAGGGCCACGATCTTGCGGCGCAGGATGCGGTAGCGTTGCGGCGAGACGATGTCCACGCCGTTTTCCGGCTCGGGCTCCGGGATGTGGCGGCCGACGATGTTCTTGAGCATGCGTCAGCCCTCCCGGGGAAAGAGCACGTCGCCCGCGCGCAGGGTTCCCCCGGCCAGGGCCCGGAGAACGTCCTCCACCGGCCCGGCCACCGAGTCCAGCACGTCCACGCGCTTCCAGCGCAGATAGTGGTAGTATTCCTCCTCGACGGCTCCGCAGACCACGCCGGAGGCGTCGCGCGCCAGGGCCAGGTCGCAGAGGTCGTCGCCGGAGGCGTGGGCCAGGAGCAGGCTCTTGCGGTCCATGATCTCGCCCTGGTCCGTGAGGGTCACCATGAGCGCCTCGGTGGCCAGGTCGAAGCGGGGCGCCACCTCGTCCCCGCGCAGGGCGATGAGAATCTTCTTGTCCACGTCCCCCTCCTAGCCCTTGGCCTTGCGGCCGGTCTTGCGCGCGGCCCTGGGGGCGGCCTCGGGCGCGTCGTGGGCCCCGGGCAGATGGGCGGGCAGGTGGGCGGGCAGGATGGTCTCGCCGGAGCAGACCATGGCCGCGAACTCCACGATGTTCTTCAGCTCCCGGACGTTGCCCGGGAAGGCGTAGGCCGAGAGCAGGCGCAAGGCCTTGGGCGAGAAGCCCGCGATGGTCTTCTTGAAGCGCGCGGCGTAGACGCCCAGGAAGTGCTGGAGCAGGAAGCTCACGTCCTCCCCGCGCTGCCGCAGGGGCGGCAGGTGCAGGCGGAAGGCCGCCAGGCGGTGGAAGAGGTCCTCGCGCAGCCTGCCGGAGCGGATCAGGGCCTCCGGGTCGGCGTTGGTCGAGGCGATGAGCCGGACGTTGACCCGCACGGGCTTGTCCGCGCCCACGGGCAGGATGGCCCGCTCGTCCAGGCAGCGCACCAGCCGGGCCTGCTGCTGCACCGGCAGGTCCGCGATTTCCGAGAGATAGAGGGTGCCGTTGTGGGCCTGCTGGAAGCGCCCCGGGCGGCCCTCGCCGCCGGAGCCGCGTCGGCCGAAGAGGTCGGCCTCCAGCAGCTCCTCGGGCATGGGCCCGCAGCTGAAGCGCACGAAGGGCTCGCGCGAGCGGGGCGAGGCCCGGTGCACGGCCTCGGCCAGGAGGTCCTTGCCCGTGCCGGTCTCGCCGGTGATGAGCACGGGCGAGTCGCTCTGGGCGATGACCGGGACCAGGCGCAGGAGCTTCTCCATGGCCTGGCTGCGGCCGACCATCTGACCCGGCCCGGCGGCCTGGGACAGGCGCTCCTCCATCTCCTTGATCGGGGTCAGGTCCTCGATCACGTCCAGGCGGGCCAGCTCGCGGCCGTCGGCGTCGCGCAGGAGCACCGGGGTCAGGCGCACGGCGATGCGGCGGCGGTGGCGGTTGATGAGGTCCGTCTCCAGGCTTCCGCCCTCGCCCTCGGGCCTCGCCCAGGGGCAGCCCTGGACACAAGCCCGGGAACGGAGCACGTGGCGGCAGGGCAGGCCCCGCACGTCTTCCCGGGCGAAGCCGGTGAGCGACTCCAGGGTCTTGTTCAGGAACCGCACGCGGCACTCCTCGTCCAGGACGGCCACGCCCACGGGCAGGCCGTCCAGGAGGGCGGGAAGATCCGGTCGATCCGAGGCGAACAAGGCTGCCATCCGCGTTTTCACGCACCCCTCCGAGCGGTTAGTGGCCGCCGGAACCCACCAGGCCCGAGGCGGCCACGCTGAGGACGATGATCTCGGCCACGGCCAGGATCGCGAAGATCGGGTCCTTCTTCTTGAGGTAGGCCCCGATGAGCGGAATGTAGCAAATGATGGTCAGGCCCGCCAGGAAGGCGATGCCGATGAAATTCAAAAAATCGCCCCGGTTCAGGAGCGTCGCCCAGCCCCAGCCCACGGGCACGCCGGCCTGGGACAGGTACTCGCCCACGGGCATGGACCAGAGTCGGGTCACGTCCTGCATGCCGACGTGCGGGTCGAGTACGCCGAAGCAGTAGATCAGGTAGGTCAGGAGCATGATCAGAAGGCCGCTCCAGCAGCCGTAGAAGAGCATGGTGCCGTAGAGAAGCTGCTCCTTGGGAGCGGCGGTGTTCTGCGTGGACATGGAATTCTCCTTGTTGTTGAACGTCCGGCTAGATGCCCAGGCCCTTGAGCAGGGCCTTGCCCCCGGCGAAGAGGAGCACGCCGATGACCATGTAGCGGATGAACTTGGGCTTGGCCTTGGCCAGCAGCCGCACGCCCACGAAGGAGCCGACCATGAGGCCGATGATCGAGGGGATGGCCATGAGCGGGATGACGCAGCCCTTGTTCAGGTAGACCCAGGCCGCCGAGGTGTCGGTGATGGAGAGCAGGAACTTGCTCGTGCCCACGGCCACCTTGAGCGGCGCGCCCATGAGCAGGTTGAGCACGGGCACGTTGGCCCAACCGGCGCCCAGGCCGAACATGCCGGCCATGACGCCGATGACGATGAACAGGAGCAGGCCGGGCAGGGTCCGGTGGGTCTTCCACTCGATGACTTCGCCGGTGGAGGCCTCGGTGTAGGCTCCGCTCATGCCCAGGGCCAGGCCCAGGGCGTCCTGCTTGGTGACCACGGGCCGGACCACGTTCTTGGAGGTCAGCAGCAGGATGGCGATGAACATGATCGTGCCGCCCAGGCAGAGCTGGACCACGTTGGTGGGCAGGGCCAGGCCCAGGAAGGCGCCCACGATGGCGCAACTGGAGGCGATGAGGGCCACGGGCAGGGCCAGGCGCAGGCTGGCCAGGTTGCGGCGCAGCAGGCCCGGTCCGGCGGCCAGGGCGCCGGCCAGGGCCACGAGCAGGCCCGCGCCTCGGACGAAGTCCAGGTGGAAGGGGAAGAACCCGCTGACCAGGGGCACGAAGAGCACGCCCCCGCCCACGCCCGCGAGCACGGCGATGATGCCGAGCACGAAACAGAAGAACAGCAGAATGATGGGCCAGGCCCACCAGGGAAGGTTCGAGCCGTTGCCGGTGGCGGCGGCCATCTGCGCGGCCACTTCGCCGCCGTCCGAGGAGGACCAGGCCAGCGTGGCCGCCACGAGCACGACCAGCGCGGCCCCCGCCAGCGCACAAATCCATTTCGCGTTGCGTTTCATCCCTCTTTCGCTCCCGATTCCTGAAGGTGTGAACATATGATTCCGATCCGGTCCCAGCCGATCTTGCGTCCAGTGAACCAGGCACATAGGGCAAGGACCGTGCCAGAAGGAAAATCGTTGCGGCGGAAGGCTTGACGGGGCCTGGGCGAAAGAGTATGCGGCAAAATGTTGCCGATGTGCGGCAAAACTCGGCCGCTCCGGGAGGGGTTCCGGGGACGCTTGTGAAATTTCGGCCGAGGCCGTCATCGGTTGTCGCCCCGGCATCACGGGCAGGGTGTTGCAAAACGCCCCGGCGGGCCGCCCGGAGGATAGATTTTCCCGTGAAAAACGAGAAAAAGAAGATGGTTGCGTCTGGCGGCAAAAAATTGCCGCATGGGACCGGCGACACCGTGGTCCTGGAGCTCGGCGGCGAGGAGGGCGTGGGCAGCTTCGTCTTCCGCTCCCGGGCCATGCGCGACGTCTACCAGCTGGCCACCCAGGTGGCGGGCTCGGACGCCTCCATCCTGGTCTACGGCGAGTCCGGCACGGGCAAGGAGCTCTTCGCCCGGCTGGTGCACCGCCTCTCGGACCGCCGCCACCGGCCCTTCGTGCCGGTGAACTGCGGCGTGCTCAAGGGCGAGCTCTTCGCGGACAAGTTCTTCGGCCACGAGCCCGGGGCCTACACCGGGGCCCAGCGCCAGCGCAAGGGCAGCTTCGAGCTGGCCGAGGACGGCACCCTGTTCCTGGACGAGGTGGGCGAGATCCCGCCGCCCAACCAGGTGGACTTCCTGCGCGTGCTGGAGGAGAGGAACTTCAAGCGCCTGGGCGGCGAGCGCGACCTGCCCTTCAGCGCCCGCATCGTGGCCGCCACCAACCGCCTGCTGCCGGACATGGTGGCCCGGGGCGACTTCCGCGCCGACCTCTTCTACCGCCTGAACGTGGTGCCCGTGTCGCTGCCGCCGCTGCGCGAACGCCAGGACGACATCGCGGACCTGGCCGAATACTTCCTGGCCGTGTTCCGCCACCGCTACCACAAGCACGGCCTGCGCCTGGATTCGGACACGATCGAGGCCCTGGCCCTCTATTCCTGGCCGGGCAACGTCCGCGAACTGCGCAATCTCATCGAGCGGCTCGTGCTCCTGAGCCCGGAGGACGTGATCCGGCCCGGCCACCTGCCCCTGGAGATGCGCCTGGGCGGAGGGCTGCCCGCGGCCGAGGACGGACCGGCGGACCTCTGTCTGGAGGCCGCCGTGCGCGAGGCCGAGGTCCGGGCCATTCTGCGGGCCTGGAGGCAGTCGGGGGGCAGCAAGGCGCGCACCGCCGAGCTGCTGGCGGTGAGCCCGCGCACGTTGCGCTACAAGCTGGCCGAGTACGCGCTCAAGCTGGGGTTCTAGAGATCGACCAGGGCCACGTCCGAGGCCGGAAGCTCCCGTTCAAGGAAGATCGCGCCCATGCGGGCGAAGCGCTCCGGGTCGTCGGTGGCCAGGAAGGTCTCCGTTCCGGGCTCGGCGGCGGCGTTGAGCATCCCGCGCGACTCCAGCTCCCGGGCCACGCACTGGGCCGTGGTTTCGGCCGAGTCGATGAGCCGCACCTCCTTGGGCAGAACCTTGCGGATGGCCGGGGCCAGCACCGGGAAGTGGGTGCAGCCGAGGACCAGGCAGTCCGGCTCGTGGTCCGGGAACTCGGCCATGAGCGGCTCCAGGTAGCGGGCGGCCACGCCCTCCACCAGGGGGCCGTGGGTCCAGCCCTCCTCGGCCAGGGAGACGAAGAGCTGGCAGGGCCGGGTGGCGATGGTGGCCTCGGGCCGCAGGCGCAGGATCGCGGCCTGGTAGGCCGCGTTGCGCACGGTTCCGGCCGTGGCGATGACCGCGATGCGGCCGCGCGGGGCGTTGCGGCAGCAGGCCCGGGCCCCGGGCTCGATGACGCCGATGACCGGCAGGCCGGGATAGGCCTCCTCCAGGTCGGGCAGGGCCACGGAAGAGGCCGTGTTGCAGGCCACCACCAGGAGCTTCACGCCCTGGTCCACGAGCAGCTTGGTGGTCTGCAGGGCGTAACGGGTGACCGTGGCGCCGCTCTTTGTGCCGTAGGGCAGGCGGGCCGTGTCGCCGAGGTAGAGGAAGTCTTCGTGGGGCAGGGCCGCGCGCAGGGCCTTGAGCACGGTGAGCCCCCCCACGCCGGAATCGAAAACGCCGATGGGTCGGCGCGCAATGTCGCTGGTCATGGGAAATCGCACTCCTGGGCCATTCGGCCCGCCCCTCTGTGGCATCTTGGGGCGCGGCCGTCAAGGCGATGTCTCATCGGCGTTTTCGGCGTGGACGACTCGAAAGAGTCCGTGCTCAACAGCCTTCCGTTACGATTCCTCCAGCTCGACGTCATCTGGTGCGGCTTGTGGAGCAGGGAGGCGCAATCGCGCTGCGGTGCAGTGATTCACATGGGGAGGGGCTGCGCGCAGAGCCTTCAGCATGATGATTTCGCCTTCTCCATAAGGTAATTCCTAGCCTATTCGGACCAAAGTTTGGTCGATCTGCTTTATGGAAACAGACTTAACAAGCTTTATTAATTGCTTTTCAATATCTTCATGACGGTGGTTAAACCGAAAACAAATTTCACCCAGATAAAGGTGAAAGAATTTTCGCGGAACACCGCGAAACGGAGCCAGCCAAGTC